>JAKEGR010000030.1 GCA_022615465.1 Planctomycetota bacterium
CGTCAGTCGCGTGGAGCGACGCAGTTCGGCTGTTCGCCAACTCGAACAACTGGCTGAACTGGTCCGCCGTGCGCAGGAGCCGACATGGTATAGCGACGGAGTGTGCGATACCCTGCCACCCATTGCTGAGGCGGTGGAACGGCACGCCGAGCAGTCGCACGCGCGCCAGGCGGCCGCTATTCCCCTGGATTGGCTGGCCGATCGTTCGTCGAACCCGTCCGACGACCCGGCGAGGAATCGCCCAAGCCATGCGGGCGATGGGGCACGTTTCGTGCTGGTCGCCGAGCAATTTGATGCGGGCAATGATTTCACCCGCGAGCGGCTTGTCGAAGTAGGGCAAGTCTGCTCGACGGCGTTGTACAACGCTCTGGAAGTCGACCAGTTGCCGCTGGGTTGGCTGGTGCGACCGCTCTCGACGGCGAAGCAAGCCGTTGTAAAGCACCTGACACAAACGGCGACGATTGCGGCTTTCGCGACCGTAGCGGTTGCCGCGTTGGCATTGGTTCCAGCCGACTTCCACGTCGAGGCCCCGGGAACGCTGCAGCCGGTGGTCCGCCGCAATGTGTTCGCACCACGCAGCGGTCTGGTCGACGAGGTTCTGGTCCAGCATGGCGACCATGTGGCGTCGGGCCAGGCACTTGTTCGGTTGCGCGATCCGCAGTTGGAATTGGAACGGAAGCGCGTCGATGGGGAACTGGAAACGGCGTCGCGGCAGCTTGATGCCGTGCGGGCCACCAAGACCCAGCGGGCCATTCGCGACGGGAGCGCGGTCGATACGTACCGCCTCTCTGCCGAGCAGCGAGAACTTGAGCAGCAACTGGCCAATTTGCGGCAGGAGCGCGCATTGCTTGACCAGGAGCGGGAAAAGCAGGTCGTTACGAGCCCAATTGCCGGACAGGTCCTGACGTGGGATGTCGCGAATCGGCTCATCACCCGACCCGTCGAACGGGGCGAAGTTCTGGTGACCGTTGCCGATCTCTTGGCCGACTGGCAGTTAGAGATTGACGTGGCCGATGATCGGATTGGCCATGTGATTGCCGCGCGCGACGCCATCCGATCTGATTTGCCTGTCGATTTCCGTTTGATTTCCGACGACCGTGAACTGCATCACGGGCACATTCACGAAGTCTGTCTGACGGCCGATGTCGAGGCCAAGCAAGAAACCGCGCCGTCGCCCACGGTGCTTGTGAAAGTGGCGTTCGACGCGGAGGCATTGGGTGTGCCGATCCGTGGCGAGCTAAGACCCGGCGTGTCGGCGCGGGCGCGGATCGCCTGCGGCCGGCGGTCGCTCGGTTACGTGTGGTTTCACGATCTGTGGGATGCAGTCGTTGGCTGGTTGCGGTTTTGAGGTCGAGGGCAGGCAACGAGAGCCGGAAAGATTCTATGTTGGAATTCGCGACGACAATTCGATGGTTCCAGATAGCGATGCTGACGGGGTTTGCATTGACCGCGAATGCGGCTGCCGCGGAATCGGCGGCCCGTGCCGCTGCGGTCGAGGTGGAATCGGTAGTGTTGCGGCTACTGGCCGAAGCCGAGGTGCCCGCGCAAGAGGCTGGCGTCATCATGGCAGTGGCCGTGAAAGAAGGCCAGCGTGTGAAGCAGGGTGAGCTGCTGGCGCAGATCGACGACCAGGTGGCCCGCCTGGCCGAACAGGCGGCGGAACGGCAATACGAGATTGCCCACGCGGAAGCGACCAACGACGTGCGGCTGCGTTACGCCCAGAAGGCGCTCGAAGTGTCCGAAGCCGAGTTGCGTCGCTCGACAGAATCGGTCGAACGGTTTGCCAAGAGCGTGTCGCAATCGCAGATCGACGTGGAACGACTTACCGTGCAGAAAAACCGGCTCGAAGCCGAGCAGGCCCAACAGGAGACGGCAATCGCCAAGCTGGAAATGAGGGCCAAGGAAAACGAGTTGTCGGCGGCCCGGGCGCAGGTCGCCCGGCGGCGCATCATCGCGCCATTTGACGGGATCATCGTCCAGAATTATGTGCGTCAGGGCGAGTGGGTAGAGCCAGGCCAGCAGGCGATGCGGATTATCCATGTCGATCGGCTGAAGGCGGAAGGTTTTATACCGGCCGACCGCGCGGTTGCCGAGATGGTCGGCGCGCCCGTCCGCTTGAGCGTGTCGCTGGCGCAGCTCGAGCAAACTCCTTTCACGGGTAGCGTCGCGTTCGTCAGCCCCGAGGTCGACCCAATCACCGGGCAGGTTCGCGTGTGGGCCGAAATCGATAATCGCGAGGGCCGTTTGCGGCCCGGATTGCCGGCGCGGATGACCATCGCAACCGAGTCCGAGGCCAGTGGTCCGTAATCGATTGTTGGAGCGAGGTCGAGGACGCCCCGGTTTGTAAACGCTTATTTTCGCCGCCATGACTAAGCCAATTGCTGCCGTCGACCGCCCGCTGGCCCTGCGATTGCGGCCTGATTTGATTGCCGTGCCGGTCGAAATGAGCGGCATGACAAGCTGGATCGTCAAGGATCCGGTAACGCTTGAGCATTTTCAGTTCTCGGCCGAGGAGTATTCGTTGTTGGAGCGATTGCGGCAGCCGGTAAGCATCGGCGAATTGCAACGCGGATTCTCGCGGCAATTTCCGCCGCAAACCGTCTCGCCGCCTGCCGTGTGGGAATTCTTGAGTCGATTACACTCCGCCGGTCTGTTGATAAGCGACGCGGAAGGACAGGGACTGGAATTGCTCTCGCAACGGCGGCGCGAGCGGCTGCGGCGGTGGGCCTGGGCGTGGACCGAGCTGTTGGCGATCCGCTTCCGAGGCATTGATCCAGATATGTTTCTCACGGCGTTGCACAATCGCTGCCGCTGGTTCTTCTCGCCTCTCGCGATGCTGGCCGCAACGCTGCTTATACTCCTTGCCAGTTCCATCGTGGTCGGCCATTTCGCTGAGTTCGTCGGCCGATTGCCCCAGTTATCGGCCCTCGGCGACTTGCGAAACGTGGCCTGGCTCCTGCTGGCGATTGGCGGCGTGAAAGTGCTCCACGAGCTTGGCCACGCCCTGGCCTGTAAGCACTTTGGCGGTGAAGTGCATGAACTCGGCTTCATGCTGCTGGCGTTCTCGCCGTGCCTCTATTGTGATGTGACAGATGCCTGGCGGCTGACCAGTAAATGGCAGCGGATCGCCGTCTCGGCCGCCGGCATGGCGGTCGAATTGGTCCTCGCCTCGCTGGCCACGATCCTCTGGTGGCATTCGCAATCGGGCGTCGTAAATCTTCTGGCTCTCGATGTGATGGTGGTATCCACGGTTGGCACACTGTTGGTGAACGGCAACCCGCTATTGCGGTACGACGGCTATTACATGCTTTCCGATTTCGTCGAAACGCCCAACCTGTGGCAACGCTCGCGCGAGGCGCTGCGGAAGCTGGCAACCGATTGGTTCATGGGCCAGCCAGTCCCGGACGATCCGCTGGTGCCCGCCGGTCATCGTCCGTGGCTCATCGCGTATGCCTTGGCATCGAAGATGTATGTGGCGATCGTGTGCGTCGCCATCGTGTGGGGGTTGGTTATCCTGCTGTTTCCGCTGCATTTGCAGAACCTTGCCTATGTGATTGGGTTCACGGTGCTAGGCAGCGCGCTCGCGGGGCCGGTGGGGGGAGCCGTGCGACTGGCGCGAAATCCGATCCGCCGCTCCGAAGTGCGCACCGGGCGTCTGGCATTGGCAACCACGGTAATGCTGGCTGCATCAGTCGCCTTGCTAGCAATGCCGGTTAATTATCACGTGCGGGCGCCGCTCTTGATCCTGCCCGAGGATGCGGCCCGAGTGGTTGCGACTGTGGATGGAACGCTCGCGAGCGCTGCCGCGGCCGGGCAACCGATTGCTCGCGGCGAGACGATTGCCGAGTTACAGAATCCAGACATTGCGATGGAGGTTCGTCGCCTGGAGGGTACACGGCAATTGCAATCACTGCGGCTGACGCACCTGGAGCGATTACGCGGACTCGATACCGCTGCCAATGACCAGATACCCGCCGCCCGTGCCGCGCTCGATGATCTCGATCGCCGGCTGGCCGACCGCCGCCAGGATGCAGCACGACTCACCCTCACGGCTCCCATCGACGGCTTCGTAATCCCCACGCCGAGCGTACCTACCACCAACTCACATGCCAGCCGGCTGGGCACCTGGTCGGGAACGCTCCTCGATGCGCGTAGTCGAGGCGCACAGGTAGAGGCCGGCACACTCGTTTGTTCAGTGGGCGATCCGGCTCGGCAGTGCGCGGTGCTATTGGTTGACGACACCGATATCAATCGTCTCGAATCAGGCCAAGCCGTGCGGATGCGAATCGACCAACTGCCGGGCCAGGTGATCGAGGGGGAGGTGGTTGATGTCGCGGGGCATGAAGTGCGGGAGGAAAACACCCAAGCGGCCAGCCGGGCCGAACTCATGCCGCTACTCGCGGGCATCGTGCCGCCGGGACACTCCGCGACGCGCTATCAAGTTCGGGTGAAGTTCGCTGCAACGCCCCAACCGCTTGTGATCGGCGGCCGGGGCACGGCCAAGGTGGCCGCGGAGCGAATCACGCTTGCGCGATGGATTGTGCGTTTTCTTGGACACACATTCCGGCTGCCGATGTAGCGAAGTGACCGTCGAGATGGTCGCTGAAGTGGAGAGTCCGAGCGATTACTGAAGTCATCCTTGGCAACCCGCACATTCAGAAAACTAGATATCGAGCGGTTGAAAAACGGCATTGCTCGTGTATCCTTGTCTGACATGATGGCCAGATGTGCTCAATAACCGACTTCTCCTTTAGCATATGAGGCCTTGACGCCAGTATGATCGGGTGTACACTAACGGCACATGACCTCATCCATGACACTGCGTGGGCACATTATTTCAGGGTAGCTGTTCCATTCTGACTCTGGATTAAGCACGTGCAAAGCGGGCTGGAGCCTATCGCTTAGCTCCGATGGAATAATTTAGCAATGCAAACGACAGCGGATGAATTGACCGCTCTGCTGCCCAACGAACTGCGTGAACTACGCGATCCGCAAACTGATCTACCGCGGATCGCAAAGGATCGTAAGTTGACGGCCCTGATCGCGTCGCTGGTCCGGGAAATACCTACCACGCACGAGTTGCGACAGGCCGACGCACGATCGGTGGATTTCGAACCCGAGAGTGTTCAACTCGTCGTGACGTCACCACCCTATTGGACGCTGAAAGAGTATCGTGACACGAACGGACAACTCGGACACGTCGGCGATTACGAGGCGTTTGTTTCCGAGTTGGACAAGATCTGGCAGGCATGTTTTCGAGCGCTGGTTCCGGGCGGGCGGCTGGTCATCGTCGTGGGTGATGTGTGCCTTTCCCGGCGAAAGAACTACGGTCGCCATACCGTCGTTCCCCTGCACGCGTCGATTCAAGAACATTGCCGTCAGATTGGCTTTGACAATCTAGCTCCGATTATTTGGCACAAGATCGCCAATGCCGCATACGAAGTAGAGAATGGAGCGGGCGGTTTTCTCGGCAAACCGTATGAACCAAACGCGGTGATTAAGAATGACATCGAATTCATTCTGATGCAGCGAAAGCCGGGCGGATATCGCAAACCATCGATTTCAACGCGCGTGTTGAGCGTCATTTCGGAAGAGAAGCATCGCGAGTGGTTTCAGCAGATTTGGCATGGCGTGACCGGTGCGTCGACGAGAAACCATCCTGCTCCGTTTCCGGTCGAGCTTGCCGAGCGGCTGATCCGAATGTTCAGTTTCGTTGAGGATACCGTGCTTGATCCATTCATGGGTACGGCATCAACGAACATCGCGGCAAGCCGCTGTGGCCGGAATAGCATTGGAATCGAAATTGATCCTCACTATTTCGAGTATGCCCGCAAGCGGCTTGAGGAAGAGGCAGGGGATCTATTCGCCCCAACCAAAGTGATTGTCACCTAGGCGAATCGGATAGCGTAGGTCTTGGCAATCCTCGCTACAAAGGTGTCGTAGTGATCGGATTCTCCCCGCTGTGGTGCGGGTGGTCTTGTCCAGAGCTTTGCTGGGCCCTGGTTGTCGCAATCCACAACGATCGTCGCATAGGCGTCAAATCCCGTCATGCTCGTCGTGTCTCGGATTGGCAATCCTCGCAGGTGATTCACCATACGTTCGGCCGCCTGGGGCTGTTTGTGTTTTGAGACGTGTAGCTCAGGGCTTTTCTGCCGCAACGGAGACACGAAAGTCTCCGCGATATTTACGACGGTGATGCCCGCGGCAATCGCTTTACGATCTCCTTGATGCACGATTTCGTGAGATGAACCCAACTCATCGAAAACGCGTGGCTGCGACTTACTATGTTCTGTCATTACCGTCTTTGCTTCGCAGGAGATCAAAACGCGATCAATCTCGCCAGTACATATCGCGCCGGCAAAACGGTTGGAATCATTAACGGCTTTTGCAGTACCGATTGCCAAGTCGAGCGTCTTTCGTTTGCCGTTTGGGAACGTGTGTTTCGCATTGATGCCGTATACGACCCTGTTGGCAAGCGCTTCGTCGCGGAGGGCCTGGCAAGTTGCCAATAGATCCTCCAGGATAAATCTGCAAAGCGCCACGGAATGAGCATCACTGCGCGAATGATACCGGTATACCCATCCATAGACCGGATCTCTGTGCTCGTGTGCTGTCAGCCACTCGACGAATTGCAGCGGCGCGCTCATTTGATGTTGGCCCCAAATCAATTCAAATCGCATTCCTGAGCGTTATCATTGCAGCGAGCAGTTCGCGGCGCCGTGGTAACGCAACACGCTAGGGAATCAGAAAGATCAGGCCGGTGAGAACGCCTGCCTCACTCGCGCCGGCCACGGCATCGCACGGCGGACAGTGGCGACGCCACGGCGGACAGCTTCCGGGCCGATAATGGCCCAGCGTGTAAACGCATTCGCCCGGGCAGTCGGCCGTCATGCAGTACGGCAGCGCCGGCACGGTGCCGAAGAAATGGGCCGCCGATATGGCCGGCTGCAGGCAGGCATGGCAGCCGTAGCCGTAACGCTCGAGATTGATTTCCTCGAAATAGAGCGGGCGATGGTAGAGGCACGTGGCATTCCAATGATAATTGAACACGGGCCAGCAACGGGCGGCGGCAAACGGGCCGGCCTGAGCGTCGATCTGTTCCCAGCACGCGGCCGCATGGTCCTGGGGCAAGTCGCCCGACGGCATTTGGATGTTGATCGTCAAATCGCTGATTGGCTTTTCGGGCGCTCCTCGGCACGGATCGGGAAGGGCCGTCGCCTCGCCATCTGGTGGCGGCAGCGATTCGGATTGCATTGATTCCGATTGAAGGAGAGCCAACCGACGCGGCGGCTGCAGTTCCGGCAGTTTCCTCGGAGCCGGGATTGCGTTGAGACTTGCCTGTGCTTCCGGCGGCGCGATTCCCAGTGCTCGCTCGGCCTTGGCGGTGGGCAAGACGCGCGGAACCTGTTCGAACGGATCATGCGCAGCGTCACCTGTCTCAAAAGGGTCATGGCTGGCATGTTGCACCGCGAACGGATCGTAATCGACCTCGAACTCCGCAGCGTTCGACCGGGAGAGCCCGCAGCCGAGGATCTGGCTCGCGACGAACAGGACGATCGCATAGCACTTCGGCCGGCCTGGGGATCGACGGTCGCAAGAGGTAGTGCTGGCAGCCATAGCGGCGTGTCGCTGAAAAGTGAAGCGAGGGACGTGGGTGGAGAATATGGACAGACCGCCCAACGGTCCCAGTTTTCGGCTGCGGGCGTACAGCTTCTTCAATGCAACCGGAAAAATCGGCCTCTTTTCACTCGGAGCCAAGCCGGCCAAGGCGATGTGCCAGCCGGAACGCGGGCATCCCTGGTCATCATAACTGCTGATTGGCCCGAGAGATGCGTCGCAACAGATTGTTTGACAGTTGGCTCGGCTGCTCGCGATAATGAGAGTCGTTCGGTTATCGGGTTGCCAGGTGCCTCCCTCTTTTCCCCCCAGGAACCGCCTTCATGCGTTTCTCTTGGTTCTCTCGACGCCCTGAGCGTCGGCGTCGCGGCGCGGCCGTGCCGTTGGCGGTTCGCCGGCTGGAGCGGCGGCGCGTCCTGAATGCCCAAATCACCAGCATGGTCGTGCCGGCGATGGTGGCCGAAGGCGATACCGTTACGACGACCGCAACCGGGACCGGCTTTGGCCAGTTGTACTTCTTCTGGTCCGTCAAGCAAAGTTCCACGACGATCGCATCCGGAAGTGGGCCGACGTTCGATTTCACCGCTCTTGACGACGGAACCTACGACGTCAAGCTGCAACTCTACGATTCCGCGCAGGGCAATGACACCGAGATTCGACCGCTTGTCGTTACGAACGTGGCACCGCAAATCACAAACCTCACCGCGCTGAACGTGAACGAGAACAGCTTCACGACTCTCACTGGCAGCATCGTCGATCCCGGCACGAAGGATACGTTTACGCTCGATGTCGATTGGGGCGACGGCACGGTTGAGACCTTCACTTATGCTGCTGGTACGAAGGACTTCAGTGAGACGCACCAATATCTGGACGACAATCCCACGGGAACGCCAAGCGATCCATACACAATCAACGTCAAGCTCAAGGACGACGACACGGACGAGGACGTTGATA
>JAKEGR010000243.1 GCA_022615465.1 Planctomycetota bacterium
ACTAGTCTGGCAGGTTTTTCTCGTCGCCCTGGTAAATCGTGAGCCATTGGGCATTCGCGGCTTTGGCAATCCGCAACGCCTGATCGAACGATCCGCCAAATCGGAGAAGCGGTTCTTTTTGACCATCCTTTCCACCGGCCGATGGGCCAACCATTTCGAAACCGATGCGACACCCGCGGCGTCCCATCTCCACCACCAAACGGTGATGGAGGGCGTTTTCGTTGGTGCTCGCCTTCAAAGCGCAATGAGAGACATTGGCGTGTTCCCGATACTTCGTAAAGAGATAGTCAAAAACGGCCTGGGTGATGGCGGCGTTGCCTCCGCCCGGAGCCACGCCCCCTTTCGAAATGAGCGCACACCCTGGAAACGCTGCCGCGTATTGATCGATGCTCTGTTTCCAAGCCGCGATCAGGCGATCCTCGCTGTACCCCTTTTGCCGCTGTAATCCACGCGCCAGATGCATTTCCAGGGAGCCACTTGGCCCGCGCGTGGGACCGCTCACATGCACACCGACCAAAGAGGGATCCGAACCATATCGCTTTCCAAGCTCCGCCACCATGCGTCCGTGCGCCGAGAGCATTGTCGGATCCCAGGGATAAGGCGCCGTCATATACAACGGCACGTTCAGCCACGCGGGCGCGTTGTTGCCCGTGAGGATCCCCAGAACATACCTTTTGTTCATGCGCTTGGCCCGAGCGACCTGGGCGTCAAGGAACGCCCAGTTCATCGTCGTGGCCGTTGGAGCGACCGAAGCCCAGCGCTCTCGAATGACGATTCCCGTCCACTTTGATGACGCAAGCTTTTCGTCGGAGACATTTTGCTCGCCAACCTTTTGTAGGACGAAGCAGCCTGCCGGCTGGCGTGGGTCAGCATCTGCCGTCGCATGACACAGGCCAAGCAGGAGCCACGAAATCGTCGCAATTGTTTTCCCGTTCATCACAATCGCCCCTCGTTACCAGGCACTCGTCGTTTGAATTGCTGCCACAGGCCCTAAGCAGTTATCCCAGATACCTTCTAGCCCAACTCATGCTGCCCAATCAACCCATCAACCCACCAGCGGTTCCGCGAACGGCGATGAAGAGACCATCCCCGTGGCGGCTGGAACTCGCAGCACTGCGGTCGCCCCTTCGGCAAATGTTTACAAACTCACTAACCCAACGCGGCCTGCCGCCGCAACGAAAAAGCAGTACACCTGACACTCAACAACATGCGTGCAGGGTGTACACATCACACACGGTATGAATCTAAACTGTTACCCAGCAATAAATTGCGATACGGACCTCTTTATCTATTGTTTATCGCAATTATTTATGTCAAAAGTATTGACTGGCCTAAGTGGGTGGGTACAATCGGCATGTAACCCCCCTGGGTTGGTGGCGAAAAGGGTAGTTTGGTTAGGCCAAATCGATTGTAAGAAAACGTTCACCTCTGCGAGCCAATTCGCGTTGATGCGGTAATGTAGCCCTGCCTTACTTCCCGATATCGTCCGTTTCGCGGAGTGCTATCAGACTGTTGAAAAGGGGACTGGCTCGCGGAGCGATTGGAGAATCGCCTCAGTTTCGCGTGGTCGCGTGTCGTGCCTGCCCCCTTTTTCAACGCGGTTCGTGACTTGTGTGGGTTAGTCTTGTCTTTCGCTGGCCATAACGGTTCGTACGGGGTCCGGAAGTTATTGGGCGTTCGGTCGAAGGCGTTGGTTGGAAGAGTTGTCAGCAGCAGTCCAATTGGAAACCTTGCCGTGAAAAAAACTCCTTCACATGTCGAACTCGACGTGCCGCGATTTGGGGAATTTGCGCGGCAACATGGCATAATTCGCTCGAAAGATGTCTCGGACTGCCTCGCGAAGCAGCGTTTGCACGGTGGGCGCATTGGCGAGCTTATGGTTCGCGGTGGCTATCTGGCACCGGCACAGGTCTCAGCGGTACTACGAAGTCAGGCTCAATGGGCCGCACGGATGCGTTGTCGTGACCTCGATGCAGTTGATTTTCCACTTTCGACGCCGTTGTCGTTGTGTCTGCCTTGTTTTAATGAAGAGCAGGTCATTGGGGACGTTCTGCTGGGGGCGACAGCGGTTCTCCCTGAGTTTCTCGATGAATTTGAAATTGTCGTCGTCGATGATGGATCAGCGGATCGGACCGCTGCTGTCGTTGAAAGCCTGGCCGCTAAGGACGAACGGATCCGCTTGGTGCGTCATAAACGGAACTGCGGGTATGGTGCGGCGGTCTCATCGGCGTTGCGAGCGGCGCGTGGCGAATGGATTTGTTTTACTGATGGAGATGGGCAATTCAATCCGCTCGATCTTCCTCAGCTACTCGTGGCTGCCCACGAGGCTGACGTCGTGTTGGGCTACCGCCATCGACGGGCGGACAATCTTGTTCGCCGCTTCAACGCGCTGAGCTGGAAGAAGCTCATCCATTGCATATTGGGTGTGCAAGTGCGCGATCTGGATTGCGCTTTTAAGCTTTTTCCGCGTTGGGTGGTGGAGTCGCTGAATCTGTCCGCGGAAGGCGCCTGCATCAGCGCTGAGATCATTGTCCAGTGTGTTCGAGGTGGACTGTCGATTTGCGAAGTGCCGGTCAATCATTTCTCGCGTGCCGCCGGAAAGCCGACGGGGGCAAATGTGCGTGTCATCGCCAAGGCATTTCGCGAGTTGCCCGCTCTCTGGCAATACCGGCGGATTCAACCCGGACGGATTGTACGTCCTGCGACTGGCGGCCAGACCGTTCCGTTACCCTTATCCGCAACAAAACCGGCAAGCCCTCAAACGACAACGGATACGCACAGAAAAGAGGATGGACGTTCTCACATCGCGTACTTGAATTGTGAACCCGTGCAGAATGGATTGCCATGAATTCAGCATCCTCAACGGCAACGCAGCGAAGAGCAACCGCGGCCCATGCACAAGCTGGTATCCGATCGGTGGCTTCGGCAGCGGTGGTTGAGCGCAGGCTCAAGATATGCGTACTTGCTGCCTGTCCATTTCCGGCCAACCATGGAACTCCCGGATCGATTCGCGAGTTGGCTGAAGCGACGGCCGAGCGAGGTCACGAAGTGCATGTCGTCACCTATCACATCGGTGAAGACTTGCCATTGGCCGGCGTTCACTTACATCGTATTCCTAATTGGACCGGTGAACGGGGAGTCATCGTGGGGCCGACTCGCTATCGGCCTTTGTACGATTTCCTGATGATCTTCACGGCAATCCGCGTGATTCTTCGGCACGATGTCGACCTCATTCATGCCCACGGTTACGAGGCGGCACTGGTCGCAGCGTGCTGTCGAATAATAACGCGTCGCCCAGTGTTGTACAGCGCGCATAATCGAATGGAAGACGAGTTGGCAAGCTACGGTTTTTTTTGGTCAAAGCGATTGGCCAATGGACTCGCGTGGATACTTGATCGTGCCGTGCCTCGACTTGGCGACAGGTGTATCCCTCACAGCGCCAATCTGCAGCAGTTCCTGATCGCGCGCGGGCTTGAAGGACGCTCGGAACCTGTATTGAATTTCGGCATCGACCTGGCACGACAATGGCCTTGCGACCGCGAGCAATTGCGCCGCCAATTGGGAATCGGCGATGATCCGATCGTTATGTACACCGGGGTCATCGACCGGTTCCAGCGACTCGACCTGTTGTTGGGTGCAATGGTCCATGTTCTGCATCGAATCCCGCGCGCCAAGTTGTTGCTGCTGGCGACGATCCCGAACGCCAGGCATGAACAGGCGCTGCGCGAGGAAGCTGCCCGTCTGGGCATTGAAAAGAGCCTCATCCTCTGTGTGCCATCCAGCATGGTTAAAGGGTGTCAGTTGTTATTGGTCTGCGACGTGGCCGTGGTTCCCCGTCCCAACACTCCCGGTTTCCCGATCAAGTTGTTGAACTACATGTCGGCCGAGCGACCATGCGTGATGTTCGCCAGTTCTTCGAGCAGTCTTTCGCATGGCGAAAATGTTTGGCTTGTCGGCGATGACACGAGCCAATCGCTCGGTGAAGGAATCGTCCGACTCTTGTCCAACGCTCCACTCCGTGCGCGAATCGCCTTGGGTGGATGTCGGTTTGTACGCGAGCGACACGACCGACGCCTGGTCGCTGCGCAGTTGTGCCAGGCATACATACACTTGATGCAAGAGACGCGACGCTGGAGCCGGATTGCGATGCGGCCTCCAGTCGCCGCTCGCTCAATGGACACATTATCTGCCGAATCGCGAGAGCACGATCGCAATAGCTATTTGGAGGATGCACTTTATGCCAGTGCGTGACTATCAAGTATTGATCGTCGGCCTCGACGGCGCGACGTTCGATCTGATGCTTCCCTGGATTGAGGAGGGACGACTTCCTCATCTTGCCCGCTTGTTGCAAGGTGGATCGCATAGCCGGCTCGAATCGACAATCCCGCCCATCACGCCTTGTGCCTGGTCCAGTTTCATGACGGGCAAGAACCCCGGCAAGCACGGCCTGTTCGATTTCGTCGAACCCGATCTCGATGGCCACGGTTTTCGGTTTACGAACGCGTCATTCCGCGACGGCGAGACACTGTGGGGCTGCTTGAGTCGTCACGGACGGCGCGTCGGGGTCGTCAACGTACCGATGACCTATCCTCCCGAGCCGGTGAACGGGTTTCTGATCTCAGGACTCGACACGCCACACGAATACAGCCCATTCATGTATCCGATCGAGATCCGCCACGAACTCAAGGAAGCGGGTATTTGCTATCGAATCGACCAGCAGCACCTGGGCAATATGCGAACGAACGATCGACGACGGCAGCAATTGCTGGACATTATCGAAGCCGAATCATCCCGGACCAGGGCCTTTCGCCACCTCAGCGATCTCCGTCCGTGCGATTTTCGCATGATTGTCTACGGTGCTACCGATCAAGTGCAACACCACTTTTGGCACTACATGGACCCCGCGCATGACAAGCATGATCCGGCAGGAGCCAATGAATATCGACACGCGATTCGGGACACGTACCAACAGATCGATCGCCATGTGGGCCAACTGCTGGAGGAGAGCGGCGACGACACGATTGTCATCGTGATGTCGGATCACGGCTTTGGCAAGACATCCAACGTTCGTCTCCGACTGAATCAAGTGCTGCGGGACGCTGGTCTGTTGGAGTTTGTTGAAGCAGAGAGAGACAGTGTACTGCGACGGACGGCTGGCTGGCTCGACGGCATTCTTCGGTCGACGCTTTCCTCCGATGTGAAACGGACGCTGGCCGGACTGTTCCCAAGACTTCGCGTGTGGTTTGAAAACCTGGATGAAGCGAAAATTGATTGGAATCGCACCGCCGCTTACGTGCATGAAGCCTATCGCTCCAGCCCAGCTATCTGGCTGAACGGCGGACTGGCGGGGGATCAGGATGCGAACGACCTGCGGCGACAGGTGGCCAACTTACTGACGGCACTCGTAGACACGGCAAGTGGCGAGCGAGTAATCAACAATTGCTACTTCCCCAGGGAGATTTATGACGGGCCGCACACGTCGCGCGCGCCCGACGTGTTGCCTTCCTGGTGGGAAGACGGATTCCTACTGGATCAAAGCATGCCGCTCCGCGGCGCGCGGCCGAACGTGGAGCGTTCCACGTCACCAATCCAGGGAGGAGTCGAATTCGCCGGGTCGCACCGTCTTGATGGCGTATTCATTGCCAGTGGCGGACCTCTTCGCCCTGGTTTCGGATTCAAGAACGCGCAAATCATCGATGTCGCTCCGACCGTGTTGTATTTAATGGGCATTCCGATTCCCGACGACATGGACGGTCGCGTTTTGACCGAGGCACTGGACGACGATTATGTTGCCTCCCACCCAATCCAATGGGAGAGCGCAGGCGTCGATGAGATCAACGAATCCTTCTCTGCCCCGCAAGAGTTTACCGAAAACGAGTCGGAACTGATCGCCCGACGATTGCAGGCGCTGGGCTACATCAGTTAGTTGAGAAAACAGCCCGTTATTCCTCAGAAAGCACACATTCATCACCAATAGGAAGGTAATTCATGACTCGATTGTTCATTGTTGGATGGGACGGCGCAACCTTCGATTTAATCAAGCCGTGGGTCGCCGACGGTCTTTTGCCAAACATCGCCGAGATTTTACAGAATGGCGCGCATGGGGCGTTGCGGTCGACGATGCCTCCGATGACGTTTCCGGCCTGGTCGAGCTTCATGACGGGCAAGAATCCAGGTAAGCATGGAATCTTCGATTTTACTCGCCAACGGCCGGGCACGTACAACTTGGAGTTCGTCAATGGTGGACAGCGGATGGCACCGTCGTTTTGGCGACTTCTCAGCGATGCGGGCCGGAGGGTGATTTCGATCTCGGTGCCCTGCACATACCCACCGGAGCAGGTCAACGGAATTATGCTCAGCGGCTTTGACGCCCCAGGACTGGGTGGCGGCAATTCTAAGCTCGACGCGCGGGGTATGTTTCCTCCCTCGCTTTGTGAGGAATTGGATCGCGCGGTAGGTGGCCATCCGATCGGTTCTTTTCCCATTGCCGAGATAAACCAGGGGCGCCCCGATCTGGCGCTCGAAAAGATACTGGATGCAATTCGACGCAAGGCGGCGACCGCCAAGTACTTGATTCGTCACCATCCATGGGACTGCGCCATGATTCTTTTCGGTGAGTCAGATGGCGTGGGGCACCACTACTGGAAATACTGCGATCCTGACTCGCCGCTCTTCACCGCGCAACCTGCGGGAATGAAAGACAGTATTTTGCGGGTGTATCAGGAATTGGACATTCAGTTGGGGGAACTTCGACAGCTTTTGCCGCCGGAGACGACGCTGTTGATGATGTCCGACCACGGCTTCGGCGGCGTGAGCAACAGCGTGCTCTATCCAAATTGCTGGTTGCGCGAGCAGGGTGTGCTCGATTTCCGCGGCGGAGCATCGCGATGGGCATCGCGCACGTTGGACGCCATTAAAATTCGTGCTGTCGCCACGTTACCCAGCAAGATCAAGCGATTCATCTACCGCGCTGCGCAAGGGCGCCTGGGCGGAATTGAAGCCCAAGTGCGTTACGGCATCATCGATTGGCCGAATACCAAGGCCTATTTCGAAGAGAACCCATACTATCCGGTACTGCGGATCAACGTGAAAGGCCGTCAACCTTCAGGGATCGTCGAGCCAGGCGCGGAGTATGAGGCGCTGCGCACGGAACTGATCGGACGGCTTGAAGACTGGCGACACCCAGAGACTGGAGAGCGGATCGTCTTTCGAGCGTACCGTCGCGAGGAAGTATACAGCGGATCGCAACTGGACGAGGCGCCCGATATTCTTGTTCATTGGAATGAACACGAGGGATACACCTACGCATTCAAAGTGAGTTCGAAATCCAAGAGCTTTGCTTGGACCGAGGAGATCGATCCGAACCATCCAGAGAATTTGGCGTTTTTCACCGGCAAGTCTGGCAGTCATCGCGACGATGGCATCTTTCTGGCGGACGGACCAACCGTTCGGTCAGGTTGTTCGATTGACGGCGCGCGGATCGTCGACGTGGCTCCGACGATTTTGCATCTGCTGGGTGTCGCGGTGCCCCAGGACATGGATGGCCGGGTGCTGGTTGAGATGCTCGATCGCGATGTGGTATCCCGCGAGGTTGAGATCGGTGTTGCGAGCATCGCGGAACCAGTTGCCGCGGCCTCAGGAGAATACACGCCTGACGACGAAACGACGATTGCCGAACGGCTCCGTGCATTGGGTTACATCGGCTAGGTTTGGCTCAAGCGAATCAACAAGAGATTCCATGTCCGACTCCACGAATTCTCCAGAATCCGTTCATTCGTCCGGTACGACGCCGGGCGAATCGTTGGCGCGTATGGTGCGTAACAGCGCGTTCAACGCCGTGGGGACCGCGCTCATTCTGCCTTTGAACTTTATCGCCTTGTTTACTCTCGCGCGTCGGCTGGGAAAGGACTCGCTGGGTACGTTTTTCACGATCTTCGCCATCTCGGCCGTCATCCATTGGATTGCGGACTGCGGTGTGGCCACCGTGCTGACGCATCGCGTGGCCAAAGCGCCACACCGATTGCGGCAAATCGTCGCGGAAGCGACGGGGATGCTCGTACTCGTGGCCTTGACGTCGGTCTTCTTGTTTTACTTGGTTACGGCAGGATGGCTGTTTTTCCGTGGCGCATCGATTCCTTGGATGATGCTGATGGTCGCTGCGATCGCCATGGTTTCGCGACACACGCTGGACTTTGCCGCCAACGCGTTCCGAGGTCTGGAACGGTTTGAATTCGAAAATCTGTCGCGAGCCGTGCAGACCGCGTTGTTTTGCCTCTTCGTGTGGATTGGAGTGTTTCCTGAGACCGGTGGTACGTTGGCCGGATTCGTCGCCTTCATGGCCAGTAACCTGGTTGCGGCAGCCCTCATCGTTACAATTCTCGTGTGGCAGTGGCAGTGCCGCAGTTTCTGTCTTAGCCGTGCCGTCGCAAGAGACTGGCTTAAGGAATCGATGCCACTCGGCTTCGGGGACGCGATTCGCCGGCTGATCATGCAAATGGACACGCTGCTCTTGGCCGCGTTCCGCCCGGCCGCGGATGTAGGCCTGTTCAGCGTGGCCTATCGACCGCTGCAGCCGCTTCAACTCTTGCCGCGGGCAATCGCGTCTGTCACCTTTCCCATGATGAGCCGTGTCGCGCATTCGGATCGTGCGGCGCTCAGTCGAGCGTTTGCACGCACGACGAATTTTCTGTGGGTGGCGTCGTTGCCCATCTCGCTACTCACTACAGCATTTGCGGCACCGTTGATTCTGTCGACCGCGGGACCGGATTTTGCCGAGGCAATCTGGCCGCT
>JAKEGR010000244.1 GCA_022615465.1 Planctomycetota bacterium
CCGCTCATTCGTTCGTGGCTTTGTTTTCCCGTGTTCGGTTCGTCACGCGCGTCGAGCGCCGTGGCCTTCAGAATCTGCTGCATCACCTGCAGCTCGGCCGTGCTTTGGGTTGCAACCACCCTGGCGCGTGCAATCTGCCGAATCTGTTCAATTGCGTTCATTCGTTCTCCTTTGCATTCGTGCGTGGCTTGTTGCGTTCGGACAGTCACAACATGAGCCATCGATCGCGGAGAACATCAAGCGCAGCGCGATGCCGAATTCCGAAATAAAACCGCTGATTTCCACCGCTTTGCCCTTAGCCTCATGCCTGATCGATGCCTGACGTCAAAGAACTCAAGGCGAAGGCCACCGAATTACGAAAGACGCTTGCCACAATCGACAAGCTCACAGGCGGAGCCATCGAGCGCGAGCGGGATTTGGAGCGGAAGCGGGAACAGCGAGCGGCCGGAAAAGAAGTCATCATTCCGCCGTGCGAAGATCGCGAGCGCCGCGAGCGGCTCGAGGCGGACGACGTGGCGTGGCTGATGTATTACTTCGGTCCAGACTCAGGCGTCGAAGGGCCGTTCACTTACGAGTTCACCGACCAGCAGCTGAAGATGATCGAGGCGATTCGCAACGCTATTGTGCTGGGCGACGACGCGGCCCTGGCGGCCAGTCGCGGTGAGGGGAAAACGACGATCTTCGAGCGCATGCTGACCAAGTACACTTTGCAAGGCGTGCTCTCCTTTTCGGTGCTGTTGGCCGCCACCGGCACGCTCGCGGAAGATTCACTCGACAGCATCAAAAGCGCGATCGAGGAGGAGAATGACTTGCTGCTGGCCGACTACCCCGAAGTCTGCGTGCCGGTCCGCGCCTTGGAGAACACGCCCAACCGTGCCCACTATCAAACCGTAAGCGGCAACCGCCACGACAACGGAAAGCCATTCCGTATGTCACCCAGCCGGTTCAGCTGGTGTGGTTGGGAGATCGTGTTCCCTAAGGTGCCGGGCTCGCCATCGAGCCGGGCCATCATTGCCACACGCGGATTGGATACCGCGCTGCGCGGGTTGAAAAAGAAGGGTCGGCGTGTCGACTTGGTCGGCATCGACGACCCGGACACCGAAGAAACGGTTCGCAGCCCAGAGCAGGCGAAGAAGCTGGAAACTCGCATCGACCGTGCCATCGCCTGGCTCGGCGGCCAGAAGCGGCGCGTGGCGCGTGTCATGTTGACCACGTTACAGAACCGCACGTGCGTCTCCTACAAATTCACCGATCCGAAACAAAAGCCAAGTTGGAACGGGAAGCGGTTTCGCTTTCTCGTCAAACGCCCAGATAGAGCGGACTTGTGGGAGGAGTATGTTCAACTGCGGCAAGTGGACTGGCAGAAGGACACGACTGCAGCGCACGAGTTCTACGTTGCCAACCGTGACGCGATGGACGCCGGCGCCATCGTGGCCAACCTAAATCGCTATACGCCGGGTGAGCTTTCTGCGCTGCAGTTCTATTACAACGAAGTGGCACGCACCGATGCGGAATCAGTGGCAACCGAATTGGACAACGATCCACCCGAAGAAATCGTGCTGATCGAATCCGGGATCACGCCACACCGCATTCAAAAGAAGGTCAACGGATATGCCCGCAAGGCGATCCCGACCGACTGCACGCTCTTGACCCAGGGGATCGATGTCCGCAAGGTCGCGTTGCACTGGGTCGTGCGAGCCTGGAGCACCAGCGGCAACAACTGGTCGACGACCGACTATGGCGTGCACGAGGTTCACGGCACGGTCCACGGCAGCGACGAAGGCCTGGATCTGGCCATCAAGCGGGCGATCCTGGCTCGGCTGGAGGAGGCCAAGCAGGCGGACTACTGCAAAACCGACGGCGAAATCTTGCCGATCGAATTGACCTGCGTGGACGCCGGGTGGCGCACCGAAGCGGTCTATGCTGCCTGCGCCGAGGCCGGCCTGGGGGTCATGCCCATCATGGGATCTGGTCGGTCGAGCGGTTGCGTCCAGGCGAACTTCTCGGAAGTGCAGCGCACGACCATCGATCGAAAGCCTGGCGATGGATATTTCTTTTCCCGCAAAGGGAACCTGTGGCTCGTTTGCGCGGATGCCGACCGCTGGAAGGCCTGGGAACACGACCGCTGGATGACGGCGCCCGACAAGCCAGGCTGCATGATGCTCTTCGGCGAACCCAGCGACAATCCCGAGCGGCTGTCGAGCGACGAGAAATCGCACCACGCCTATGCCCGACACATCTGCAACGAAGTGGAAGTCGAGGAGCCCTATAAGGGCACCATTCGACGCCGCTGGAACGCCAAGAGCGACAACACCCACTGGCTCGACGCCAGCTATTACGCCGACGTCGCGGCGGCGATCAAGGGAATCAAGCTACTTTCGCCGGCCAAGCCGGCACCTCCCAAGACCAACAGAAAGCGAGTGCAATACGTATGACACGCGGCAGGCCGAAAGGGTCCAAGAACATCACATCCGTGGCCGAGGTCGTTCCGAGCCGATGCCCCAACTGCGGCAGCTCGCGGCGTACCGCCTACGAGAATCCGTACTATCGTGACTATTCCGGCCAGGGTCTTGAGTTCGTTGGGATCTGGTATCGCGCCTGCAAGTGCCTTGACTGTGGCGTATCGCGCCGAGATCGCGAGAAGGTGTACGCTTTCTCCAAGTGAGGGCTCCGCAGTTCTCTTTCGACGAGTTCTCGCCGGCCAGGCAGCCGACGGCTCGCTCTTGCCCGGCCGCTGCGCGTCTTTAACCCGCCGACGATGGATGGCCGTACACATCGCAAGCCCATCTGTCGTTCTCCAAACACATCCTGGCCGAGACGTGGGAAACCCGCTTCGTGCCCGGCTTCAAGGGAAACCGCACCGGCTGGTGGAAATCACCCAAGCCCAACCATTACTTCGACGCCACCTACCAAGCCATCGTCGCCCGCTCCATGCGCGGAATCGGCGTCCTTGAGTCGCCCACGCTGCCGACCATGCCCGCCGTGCAACCGACCGGGCTCGAGCAGTCTACCACGTCGTCGGTTGCCATGTTCGAACGGAACCGTTGGTAAGAGGTCTACCATGCCAAAGCTGAAGAACGAGAAACCTAGCCCGGACTCTGTCTTGATCGAGTTGCCACTTGCCGAGGTGCCCGAAACAACTTGGGGGCTGCACATCAACACACGCCTGACACCCGAGCAGTCACATGCACTGCGCCGCGTGACGGC
>JAKEGR010000245.1 GCA_022615465.1 Planctomycetota bacterium
CTTGGCCCATAGCAACTTGCCTTCCGGAGAGTACTTGGCCACGAAGGCGCCAAGGTCATTGGTACTGGTCAGGGTGGTGCCGTCAAACGTCGCGGTTTCTGAAAAAGCGCCACTCACCAGAACATTTCCAACGCTGTCGGCAACGATGGCATTGCCCCACGTATGTTCTTGACTGCCCGCTTGCCGCACCCATAGCAGAGTTCCGTTGGGATCATACTTGGCGATGAAGGCGTCGCCGTTTCCTTTGGCCGTGATCGACACGTCCTCGGAGAAAGAGGCTTGGCCTTCGAAAGCGCCGGTAACCAGAACGTTGCCATCCTTATCCGCCGATACGCCACGGCCTTCGTCGATCAAAGACCCTCCAGCCCGCCGGAACCAGAGGAGTGTGCCTTCAGGATCATACTTCGCGACGAACGCGTCCCGATGCCCCGCGGAGTTCGATTCCTGGGGGCCAAATCTGCCAGTACCGCGAAAAAATCCTGTCACCAGGGCATTCCCGTTGGCATCCAGCGCGATGCTTTGCGCCGAATCGCGCTCGCTTCCCCCTGGCCGCCGCAACCACTTGAGTTTTCCATCCGCGCCAAATTTCGCGATCGCCGCGTCGAGATCGCCCCTTGGAGGAGACGTCAGCCCAGCCAGCGTCGCGACGTCGTCCATGCGGCCGACCAGCACCGCATCGCCTGAAGGATCCGCGGCGATGGCAAACCCGACATCGCTATTGGGGCCGCCGCCGGAAATAGCCCAAGCAACAGATTGGGTTTGGGCACTGGCCGGCGACAAAAGGGTGGCGAACAACATGAACGGCATAGCCAGACGAAGGCATAGGCGGCATAAACCGCCGCAGCCAGTCCGTCGTGGGTTCGAGCAACATGGCATGGCATAGCTCCATATGGGCCAACCTTTTACACCATAGGTGATCATGCCGGCACAGTCGAGCATTGACGGCCACGGCATACGTCCATGCCTTGGTATACCTCGGGAAAAATGCTAAGTTCTGCAAGTGCAGCCGGAGCAGACGGCTGCAGTGAAAAATGATCGCAGCGGGCCAGGATGCGTAGGCAGGTAGTGCTTGGGCGACAAACGTACTAGGGGTGCTCGGGCCGCAACTAGCGCCTGGCCCGTGCTTCAAAGTAGGAAACGGGATCTGCGCCGTGAGGATTGACCGCCGGTCGATTAGGTGGTTGGTGAACCGCACAGCGGTTATCTACCTCATTTCGGCGATATTGGGTTTGATTGCGGACCTTCGTGCCGAGGGTCGAACCGACAGTGCCGAAACTAGCACGCAGACCGGAACCGAAATCCCGCCGATGCCAAGCGCCGGCGGCTCCGCAGCGCCACTCGACTTTGCCGGCGGCGTAACCTCTCGGACGCCTGTCCAGGCGGTCTCTACATTTGAATCGATTGGGTTGTACTGGAAACCCGACAATTCCGCCGAAGCGCGTGACTGCGCGGTCCGCTACCGGCCCGTGGGCACCGAGACGTGGCATCAAGGATTGCCGCTTTGGTACGATGCACGCGATCTGGAATGCCGCGGCAGCCTGGTGCAACTTACCCCCGATACGGCTTATGAAATCGAGCTTCTGGAACCGGCGACCAAGATGCTGGCGCGAGTGGAGGCGCGCACGTGGAGCGAGAATTTTCCCATCGGGAAGACAATCACTTTGCCGGAGTTTTCGGATGAAACTCTGACCGTAGATGAATCAGGCGAGCCAAACGGATACGTGCTCGTCACGCCGCAGCCGGGCGCCGCGGCCACCATCGATGTCGGGGGGCGCGCCGCGAGCAACATTGTGATCACGGGGTCATATGTCATCGTCCGCGGCCTGCGTCTGGTTAATGCCGGACGCAGCGCCATCGTTTTGGACAAGAACATTCACGATATTGTGATCGAAGAAAATGACATTAGCGGGTGGGGCCGCGTTAGCCCCGATGGTTGGGGAACGGACATGGACGCGGCGATCTATTCCGACTATTCGGACAAGGCGCCGCTGGAGCGGGCGATCATTCAGCGCAACAAGATGCACCACCCACGCGCCGACGCCAATGCATGGGATGAATATCGGAAAGAGTACAACACAGGGCATCCGCTTGGTCCGCAGGCCATTTTCCTGTGGAATACCGGCGGCAACCACGTCATCCGCTACAACGAGGTCTATTCCGACGATACGCACAAATTCAACGATTGCATCGGCGGCGGAGAGAATTTCAGCAAACGGGGTTTCCCGCATCGGGACAGCGACATCTATGGCAACAAGCTCAGCCAGTGCTGGGACGATGCCATCGAGTCGGAGGGCGGCAACGCCAACGTCCGTATTTGGGGCAACTACATCGACATGTCCTATGTGATGATTGCCGCCGCGGCGACCGAAATCGGTCCCATCTATCTCTGGCGCAATGTGGCCGATCGAAGCCGGCAATCTGGCCGGCTCGTGATGGCCATGGCCAAGCGTGGCGTGTTTCTGAAGTCGCAAAGCAAGGAAGCCGGCGAAAGGAACGACAAGGGCGAGCGAGAGCACTATGGCGAAGGGCGCATCTATGTTTTTCACAACACGCTGCTGCAACGCGAGGGTGAGAACGAAGGTGTCTACGCCGGTCTTTCCGATTTGTCGGGCAGGATGAGTAACGTGACCTCGCGCAACAATATCCTGCATGTCACCGACGACCAGCGGCCTAGCATCGCCGACAAACAGCGGGACCCCAGCAACGACTTCGACTTCGACCTCTACAACGGCCGCATCAACGTCCTGCCTGGGCAAGAACCGAATGGCGTTCGTGGCACACCAGTGTACAGCGGGAGGGTCGGGGAGGGGGCATGGGCACTCGATCCGTCCAGCCCCGGCTTCGATGCGGGTGTCGTTCTGCCCAACTTCAGCAATGGGTTTTCCGGCGCGGCCCCGGACATGGGCGCGCAAGAAGCCGGCACGGCGCCGATGCAGTTCGGCGTCGATGCCTACCGGTAGATTTTCGAACGAACGCCGCCGGTCTTACTCGGCCGGCGCTGGCACTTCATGCCGCTCGACGGCGCGATAGGGCTGAGTCATCGGCACCATTGGGGTCAGATACAGGATAATGGTGACATACATGACCCAAGGAATAGTCCCGTGGTCCGGGAATACCTGTGCGGCCATCCCGAACACCATCATGAAAATCATGAACATGACGTACCACAAACCGCGCC
>JAKEGR010000246.1 GCA_022615465.1 Planctomycetota bacterium
CCGCTTTTTGGCAGTGGTTGTTTTCGGCTGGGGGAGGGGGGGCTACGGGGTTGGGGGAACTCGAACTCGTTTTCAGAAACATTTTGAATCACACACTATCGCGTAATGAAGTGAGTTTGTCCAGCCGGTCCGCCACGTCGCGATAGCCGAAATCGATGGCGGCCAACTCCGTGAGGTATTTCTCAGCCCGTTCTCGCTCTCCTAGTTCGGCCGCCAAGACCCCCGCCCGATAAAGGGCCAATTTCTTCGAGTCCGGCTGCATGGCGTCAGTCGCCTCGATCGCCGCCTCGTAACTCGACAGCGCCAGCTTGAATTGGCGGATATGCTGAAACGATTCGCCTAAATGCAATTGCACCAAAGCCTTATGGCGCATGTCGTCGCGGGCGGCCTGAAATGCCTGAATTGCCTCGCGATACTTGCCAGCCCGTTTGCAACGGAGTCCCAACTCATACTTCAGGAGCAGGTTTCCCGGATCCCGGCTGGATCGAGCGGCGAATACCTCCATTTCCGCCTGATTGGCCTGCACTGCCATTCGGCGGGCCAAATCGGACGCTTCTTCTGTTTTTTCCCGTTCGGCGCGACTCTGGGCAATTACCACTTGGTGGTGCGCTCGGCGCAGATGGGCATCCTCGAGCTGCTCGCGAACCCTCAGATCACCACCTCCCGTTGCCGCCAACGCTCGGGTGAGGATTTCCTCGGCTTCGCGGTGCCGTTCCTGGCCGAAGAACAGTTCGGCCAGCTTGAGATAGTTCGCGATTTCCGCCGGCTGAGCCGCGATTGCTGCAACGAGCGCCTCTTCGCGATGGCTCTCGGCCGCATCCTTCGCGCCAGTCGCCGGGACAGTTCCAGTAGAAGTCTTGGCATTACGGTCGTGTAGGGCCTCTTCGAGTTCGGCTGCGTTTCCCGGACCTCCTTGCAATAAATTCTGATTGTAGCCGCCTTTCTGAATTGTCTTCTCGACGCTTAATTGCGAGATTGCCTTGGCGGCCTCTTCATCACCCGGCTTGGCGTGCTCGACTCGCTGCCAACAACTGATTGCCTGGTCAAATTGTCCCAAACGAGCCAGCGTCAGCGCCGCGCGGCGGTTTACGACGGGGTTTTTGGGGGAGGCTTCCAGCGCCCAACGAAGGATGAAAAGCAGGCATTCGTCACTGCCGATTTGCTCATATGCATCCGCTACAGCCAGCAACGTGGTGGTATCCCACGGATTGTGCCTTAGCGCCACGGATGCAGCCTGAAACACCTCTTGCCATCGTCCTTTGCCTGCCGCTTTGGCAATCGCCATGCGGCTGCTCGCGGTCTTGATCGCCGCGAACTTGGCCCCCTTCTTGTTATTGCCATACTTGTGAGCCAGGTTTTCCAGAAATCGCTGCAGATAAATCACATTGGCGGGATCGTCAACCAGGCATTGCGTGTACAGATCGTGCGCGTAGTCGTGATCGCCCTTCTCCTCGCACCGCTGCGCATGCTCAAACACCGCTTGCAAACGCTGGCGTACGGCCGGCGTTATGGGCGGCAGAACAGAACGGTTTCGCTTGACTGGCTGTTGAGCCGACATCGTCCACCTTGCCCCTGGTTCGTCAGCGGGCCTGTCTCCTCTGGAGCGGAATCCCGCGCGGAACAACTCCATTCTAACAAACACCTATCGCCACACAATCTGATGAGTTACCGTAAGTTATGTAGGCAATGATTTCTTTCGACGAGCAGCCCCGATCGATGCGTGGAATTGTCGGCAAAGTGTATCTTGTCGGTGCGGGGCCGGGCGACCCGGGCTTGTTGACGCTGCGCGGCGCGGAATGCCTGGAATGGGCCGACGTTGTGCTCTACGACTATCTGGCCAGCGATGAGTTGTTGGGACACACCCGTTCCGGAACGGAACTCGTTTGTCTCGGACACCACGGTCGCGGCCGATTGGTGACACAGACCGAAATCAACTCGCTGATGGTTTGCCACGCCCGCCAGGGCCGCGCGGTCGTGCGCCTCAAGGGGGGCGATCCGATGGTCTTCGCCCGGGTGGCCGAGGAGATCGCCGCGTTGGAAGCAGCCGGCGTACCCTATGAAATCGTGCCGGGAGTATCCGCCGCGCAGGGTGCCAGCAGTCACGCTGGTGTTCCCTTAACGCATCGCGACTCTGCTTCGTGCGTGGCATTTGTCACGGGCCATGAATCTGGCGAGAAGTGCGTTGGCCAGGAGCTTGATTTCTCGGCGTTGGCCCGTTTCCCTGGTACGCTCGTGTTTTACATGGGAGTCACGACGGCGCCGCAATGGAGCCGTGGACTGATCGCATGCGACAAGCCGCCTGACACGCCCGTGGCGATTGTGCGTCGCTGCACATTTCCGGATCAGCACACTTACTTCACAACGCTGGGCGACGTGGCCAGCGTGATTGCCGACAAGCAGATACGTCCGCCGGCGATCATTGTCGTGGGCGATGTCGCTCGGCAGCGCAACCAGGAGAATTGGTTTACCAAGCGGCCTTTATTTGGACGCGCGGTGCTTGTCACTCGTCCTGAGCATCAGGCGGACAAGCTGGTCGGCCAACTGCGGATTTTGGGAGCGAACGTATTCATTCAGCCTGCCATTGAAATCTCGGAACCGTCTGACTGGGCGCCCGTCGACTCGATCATCCGCCGCATGGCGGAATTCGATTGGCTCGTGTTCTCGAGCGCCAATGGAGTCCACTACTTCATACGCCGATTGCTCGCACTTGGTTGCGACATGCGCCAGATTGGCCATGCGAGGTTGGCGGCCATCGGTCCGGCCACGGTGGAGGCGCTGGCAGAGTACTACCTCACGGCGGACGTACGGCCGGACGCTTACCGTGCCGAAGCGCTCGCCGAAACGCTAGCGGCCCACGCACGCGGCCGGCGGTTCTTCTTGGCCCGCGCCAGCCGCGGTCGCGAGGTGCTTGCCGAAATACTGACTGCGGCCGGGGCAAAGGTTGAACAGGCAGTTGTCTACAACTGCCGCGACGTGGTTTGCCCCAACGCAGAAGTGGCGAATGCCTTGGCTGCTGGCCGGGTTCATTGGACCACCGTTACCAGCTCAGCAATCGCCCGCAGCCTGGTTGGGCTGTTCGGCGATGCGTTGCGCCAAACGCATCTCGCGGCGATTAGCCCAGTGACGGCCGAAGTGCTTCGCGAGCTTGGTCATCCGCCGGCGGTTGTGGCCGATACCTTCACAACCCACGGCATCCTGGACGCCATTTTGGCCGCGGAAGGTCAAGCGGATTGACAATGGAGCCGGTTTCTACCACGCGGGTAAAATGTGCCGCTTGGCCAAACTTCTCCTGCCGCGTTGTCTAACGCGGTTTCTCTGCGTGTAGGCCAGAACGTCAGACGTTTGATGAATCGTCTGCGCACGTCCGATATGGTGAGGTAGGCAACCCGCCGGCAGCGTGAGCTGCGAGCACGACTGCCCACGCACAGCGAAGCCATCGGGGCCGAAGACATCCGGCTAGCTCCCAGGCTTCCGTTAAGTAGCCCCCACCTGAAAAACTGTCCCACCTCAACTGCGTCAAGGAGAATGCGAATGTCCCTCCGCTTTCCCGCCCAATCGCCCAAGGTTCGCGCGACTCTTTACCTGCCGCACGACTTGCTCGAAGAAGCTCGCGATGCCGCGGTGCATCTGGCCGGCTATCCGGCGCGGCTCACGCTGACCAAGTTCGCTGAAAAAGCCTTCCAGGCCGAGTTGCAGCGACTCAAAGACACCTACAACGGCGGCCGTGGGTTTCCTCCCCGCGAGGCAGATCTCAAAGGCGGTCGCCCGATCGCCGCCTAACCAACAGGAGAACCACGATGGACCGCGCCCTCCCAAAACGGCTCGCGTCGTCTGGGAAGCTCACGGCACCAACCTTTGAGAAACGCTCCCCTGAGCACGTGATACTTCAACGGCGAGTCGATGCCCCCCACTCCCTGACGACGAACTGCAGCGATTCCCGCGAGAGCCTGCGAGCTCAATTGCGCGATCGACTGCTGAGCATGATCCTCGAAAATGAACGCATTCGGCGGAATGAGAAGCGAGTCAGCGCCGGTTAGCCGAATACCCGTCGCGCATTCCAACCAATTGGCGTCTGGGAACGAACCAACCATGAGCCTGCGGTTGTCAACATTCCAATATCAAAGTGCTTGTTGGGTGCGCGCGCTACTGGTGACGTGGCTAGGGTTCACGGTCATTGCCGGTCGCCCCTTCGACGCCAACCTCTTGCTGGCCGCGGGACAATTCAGCCCGAATTCACCCGCCGCCACGCCCGATGCGGTGTTTCAATCGCCTGAAACGGCGGAATCGCCTGCGGCAACGGTTGCGGCCGATGGGGCGATTCTCCACATTGCCGCCTGGCCGTTCTTCGAGCGTTGGCGGCGGCCGATCTATGATTCGGCGCCCGGCCCCGTGACGCCGCATCCGGCTGTTGCCCGGATCATCGTGCCCGAAGGGAAGGCCACGGCCTACGGCAGCGGCACGCTCGTCGACGTTCGCGACCAGTATGGACTTGTGGTTACCAACTGGCATGTGGTGAGCGACTCGAAAGGCGTGGTCGAGGTTGTTTTCCCAAACGGTTTTCGTTCCCAAGCCCGGCCGCTCAAAGTCGATAAAGACTGGGATCTCGCGGCGTTGGTGATCTGGCGTCCGCCGATCGAACCGGTGAAATTGGCCGAACAGCCGCCTCGCCCTGGCGACCTGCTCACGATTCACGGCTACGGGCAGGGCGATTATCGCATCGCCACGGGTCGCTGCACGAGCTACTACGCGCCTCGAATCGATTTTCCCCAGGAAATGGTCGAACTCGATGTCGAAGCCCGACAAGGCGACTCCGGCGGGCCGATTTTTAATGGACAGGGCAATCTTGCCGGCGTGCTGTTCGGGGCAGGGGAGGGGACCACGCTCGGGAGTTTTGGTCCGCGAGTGAACAACTTCCTGGCAACACTCGCGCCCGACATTGGTCAGGCCCAGGACCAAGCCCTGATGGCCGTGGCCGATCGACCCGCACCCTTGGTTCATCCACTCAACGTGTCGGAAATCAATTCGAGGTCAGACAGCGCGACGGATTCGATTAGCGGCCCAGTCGCGTCGTCGGCCGGTCGCTGGACCAATGGCAACGCGTCAAACGCTTCCGAGGATGGAAGGGTGGTCGCCACCAACTTTCCCAGTTCGCCGTGGTCCCCCCCCGGCGCGCCGAAAGCGGCGGGTCAGCAATCCATGGATTCCAACGATACCCAGCTTGGGGACGCATCGACTGGAGCAGATGGTTCCAACCAAACCGCGCTTTCCTGGCAGGATATCACCGGCGCAAACTGGTATGAACCGCTGAAATCGTTGCTTGCCATGATTGGCTTCGCGGCCATCGCGTTACATGTGGTGAAACTCGTGCGATAAGGCCAGGAACTACGCCCCAGCGTCGATGTATGTCCATCGGCGAATGCGACCGTCGGATTGCATTTCCTCGCGAATCGGATCCTCGATTGCCATTATAATTCACTCGCCCAAAATGCGAGCGCGATCGGGCCTCTGCTGGGTATAGCGGAAATAGTCCGTTGTCTTCACTTGCCACGACTCGCGCCCGACAGGTATTCAACCGCCGAATTGCAGTAGAGTATTGCCGCATTTTGGCGGTGCGGCATGGAGTTGTCAATTTCTGATGCTCTGATGCGTCCTACTGGCGAACGAGTGCGATGGAACGCCGGTCAGATCGCCATGCTGCACCGCACCGGAGTCCGTGCTATGCCGCAGTTTCCACGTCGCCAAGTTGACCCTCGGCAATCGTCTCCTCTGTTACTCCGAAAGCATATGCTCATACTCGTCGTGCGTCCCGATCCAAAACCAGAAGTAAGTATCGTCTTCAAGCAGAGCGAGTGCTCGGTAACCCTTCCCGACCCGGACAGACCAAGGCTCACCGACCTTCTTGAAACACAGGGACGGATGGCGGATTATTTTGCCAAAGGCGATACGCGGCACGGGCCCTACGCTTGATTTCAGGAGGAAGCGTCCTGTAGCTCGTCCAGAAATCAGGAGTCGTCAATGACTTCGTCAAGCGGCGTTGTCCTTCCCTCGGCGATATCGCGTCGCACGCGATCCAGAACGTTGCCTAGCCGCCCTCCAGGTTTGGAGTCCTGAGCGATTTTCTTGTCCCAATCGTCGCTGTGCTCCAACTCAAAGTCGGACAGCCACGACAGGAACTCCTCGCGCTCGTGCTCAGGAAGAGCCTTCACTTGCTCGGCGATCAACTCGACTCGTGTGATCATACCCTGTATTGTCCTTTGCCACGAGTTCTCGGGCAAGTCCCTGGCCGATCGGGATTCCGATGTCTGGTTCTCCAACGGCGAATTGTCTGCAGCACCAATGGGGTCATCGTCCACAACAAAACTTGTACTTTCGACCGCTGTTACAAGGACATGGCGCATAGCGCCCGGTCCCCGGGTATGCTTCAGTGCGTGTTGGCGTTGTCGGGCGCGGCTGCAACCTGGGTGCTCCTCTCGAAGGTTCCGTCGAACCGCGCTGGTGCATGCCTGGGAACATCTCCTCGTGGCGCCGGATCATCGGTATGACGATGGAGCGCCGAAAGGTCTCGAACTCGTCGTCGTCCATCTCCAGGCTCTCCTGCATCGAGGCGAGGGACTCGTCGCGAGATTCTTCCGACAACAACGCAAGATTCCAACAGAGCTGGCC
>JAKEGR010000247.1 GCA_022615465.1 Planctomycetota bacterium
CCGAGCCTTTGCACGGTGCAGCTTGTCGACTACAAAGTACGGGTCATCAACTCCGATGCCGGCACGGCCGCTGCCGTCCGCGTGGTCATCGAGAGCCGGGGCGAGGACGGCACCACCTGGGGCACGGTCGGCGTCAACGAAAACGTCATCAAAGCAAGTTGGGATGCGCTGGTGGATAGCATTGAATACAAGCTTTACAAAGACGCTTGCCCGTAGTTTCCGCGGCCACGCCGAGCAGCTGTGATTCACGCGAGCCTTGTTTCTCGCTCGGTTCGGTGTACTAGGTGTCCCGTTGCAAGTCATGTAGAATAACAGCATGATCTACACTCTCGAAAACATGCCAGTTGAACTCGAACTCGCGTTGCGCGAGCGTGCCGCCGCCGAGCGCAAGAGCCTCAATGCCGCCATCCTCGACGCGTTGTCTCGCGGCCTGGGCATCGATCCCCAGCCGCTCAAGCGACGTGATCTGTCCGACGTCGCGGGGAAAGGTCTTATCGATGCAAGGATGGAAGCGGTCTTTGAGGAACAACGGAGCATCGATCCAGAGATGTGGAAGTGAATTGCAATGCGCCTTCTTGTTGACACCAATCGCTACGCTGACATGGATGCAGGTGTTCCAGAAGTGGTTGAGCGATTCGAATCGGCATCCGAACTGTGGCTCTCCCTCATCGTCCTGGGTGAATTGTATGCCGGCTTTGTACTTGGCGGACGAAAGGAAAGCAATGAAAAGAATTTGCGTGGCTTTCTGAACAAACCTTCTGTTGGCGTCCTTTTTCCTAACGAAGAAACTGCCCGCTACTATGGCGACATCTTCCAGGCCGTTCGTCGGCAGGGAACTCCCCTCCCTACGAATGATCTTTGGATTGCCGCCCAGGCATTGCAGCATGACCTAACGCTTGACACGCGCGACCAGCATTTCCAGCATGTACCCGGGCTCAAACTCGTTCTTCCATTGGAATAGTCCGAAAGCGAAGCATGACTTCATATCACCGTGTCTATGAATGAGGTGTCCGAAGAACATCCACGCAGAGTCGTGGTAATGTCGACATTATCAGTCCATGACAGGTCATTCTAGTCCAAACTGGCGGAGGTCATCGCTATGAATCCGGAAGAACAAAACCAGTTCACGCGGCGCGACTTTCTTGTGACGACCGGGGCAGCCCTCTCGCTTTCCGCCGGCGCGGCCTTGGCCGGGGAACAGCCGACGGCGAAAGACAAGCCGACCCTACCCACACGCATTCTCGGCAAGACAGGAGTCGAGGTGCCCATTCTGGGGATCGGTACAGCCCAAGTCGGGCACAATCGGCCAGACAAGGAAGCCGTGCAACATTATCACGAGTGTCTTGACCGGGGCGCCTTTTATCTCGATGCCGCGACGACCTACGGCCGGGCCCAGTTGCAACTTGGCCCCGTGCTCAAAGACCGCCGTAAGGAGGCGTTTCTGGTTACCAAGTGTTTCCACCCCCGCGGCGACAACGCCCTGAAGATCCTCAAGCAAAACCTCAAGGATTTGCAGACCGATTACGCCGACCTTGTCTATGCCCACGCGATCGGTGACGACAAGATGGACCTCGAAACCGTCCTCGGCCCGAACGGCGTCATGCGAGCGCTCGAGAAGGCGAAACGCGACGGCTTGACGCGGTTCATTGGAATCACTGGTCACCATCGGCCCGCTCGATCTCTCAAGGTCATCAAGGAATTCGATATCGATGTGATGATGAACGCCGTCAACTTTGCCGATCGCTGGACATACGGTTTCGAACGCGATGTCTGGCCCGAGGCAGCCAGTCGGAACATCGGCCTGGTTGCCATGAAGGTCTTTGGCGGAGAATTCCATCAGAAACCTCCTAAAGGCAAGGGCAGCCGAATGCCCGATGAGCACCGGGCGATGGCATTCCGCTATGCGCTCTCGCTGCCCAATGTCAGCCTGGCGGTCATCGGCACGTACGACAGCCAGGAGTTGCTGGCCAATCTCGAAATGGCCCAGAACTTCAAGCCGCTCTCCTCGGAAGAGATGACCAGGCTGGAGACGATCGGACGCGCGCTCGCCGACGAATGGAAGGCGCACCTTGGACCAGTGGCTTAGCAGTCTGTTAGGGCGTCTTTCTCATCTCGTCGCCCTTTTGCATAGCCCGTCGCGCCTCGTCGAGCCACTCGTTCGTTGGCCGGCCATACGGTCGGAATTTCTCCAGGGTGCCGAGGTCCTCGCTGGCAAAGAGGCCGCGGTGTTGGCGGAGGCGGGTGGCGGCGGGGGTATCGAGCAGACTGGAGGAGTCGGCCGCGCTCATTTGGAAGGCGATTCGCATTTCAAATTCGCGGAGCATCATGCGGTCGAGCAACCGGCTGACGTTGTTGTAGGAATCGCACCAGAGCAGCGTGTGCATGCCCCAGGCCGGACCGTTGCGAAGGATTTCGGCCCACTCGCGGCCGGGATTGGCCTTCTTGTCCGAATCCATCGAGAAGCTGAAATCGTCCTCGCTGCGGCGGAGGTCGCGGAACCGGCCACCGTTGAAAATGATGAGGTACGTGGACGGCGCATCCTCCTCACCGGCCGCCTCGCGCCGCGCGAGTTCGGCAGCTAATTCGCCGATTACACGGGCCGTGTCGCGTGGCCCCGCCACGTCGATCTTGTGCGGCAGCGCGTCGGCAATGCGCTGCCATGTGCCGGCCTCGGCTGATTCGGGGCGGGTACCGTCGAGGACGTAGAACCGTGGATTGTGGATTGTGGATTGTAGATTGCGGTCGGTCTCGGCCGGGCCAAAGGACCGCCCGGCTCGCTCCACTCCGAAATCACCGACCAGGTTCTGCGCCGCGAGGGCCACAACCGCATTCGTCAAAACGCCCAAGGCAGATTCTTCCCATGTGCCAACGACAAGCAAATTGCTGCCAGCATGACGGGCAAACACCGCGGCGGTCGGCTCCTTGATCGCGACCGCCGCGCCAAGCCAGGCCTTTTGAGGGGCGCTGGGCGATGCGTTCGGTTCGCGCTGCAGAACTTCGCGGAGTTGCACGTTGTCCGCGGGGTCGGCCGGCTGGTCGCCTTCGAAGACAATGGTTTCGTTGCTCCCTGCTCCCTGCTCCTCGCTCTTTGCTTCGATCTTGCGCAGGTATTCGACCCGTTTCGCCTCGGGCAGCCAGACAACCTGAAAGGGATGATTCCCGGCGAGCAGGCCGTTTTGATCGTTGTAAATCGCTTCGCCAGGGCGGCTGAGGAATCGCGCGGCCATGTTCCGCTCATCGCTCAAGATCAAGTGAGCGTCGGCCTCGCTGCATTGCAGTGCCACGCGCACGGCCATCTGGCCCATCGTACTGCGGGCCAGGGAATACGCGCCGCTCAACGTTTGGGAGCCGAGCAGCACGTGGATGCCGAACGCCCGCCCTTGGCGCACCAAACGGTCGAGGAGCAATGCGGCATCCTGCGAAAGCTTGTCGTC
>JAKEGR010000248.1 GCA_022615465.1 Planctomycetota bacterium
ATTTTCCTGACTGATCGTATTGCGGTCCATCTGGTGAGGTTGAACGTGATTCTCTGAGACTACCCGAAAGACCGGACCTACCGAAAGTCGGCTATTAAGGCGTCGGCTATTCAGCCGTCAGTCGGCCAGGGGGCACCTGCCCGCGGAACGGTTCGGACAAATCGGCGGCAATCCGTTCTCGGAATGAGCCGTCAGATGGAGAAACTCGTCCACCACCCGCACCACCAGGTCCACGCGGCTCGTCACCCCCAGCTTGTGGTAGAGTCGCTCGCCATGCGTGTGGATCGTGTGTGGCGAGACGCCCAGATGTTGGGCGATCACGTTCTCCTTGCAATCGGCGAAGATACAGCGGGTGATCTGCAACTCGCGATCAGACAGGCTCAACGCGCGCCCAACCACGGCCCATGCTTGCGGAGAAAGAAACTGACACCTTGTGCGATCCAAATCGCAGATGGATTCCTCGTCGCACCATGAGTTATCAGGTCGGGGCATCGCCTTACCCATCGCTCGAAGAAACCTCCGCCAGACCTCGAACACCCAATTGGGCTGAGTATGAATTCGCCTCGGGCGGGGCACGGTTCTCATTATAACCATGCGATCCCAGGGATACAGCACGGAAACCAATTGTCCCCGGGAGAACTGCAAAGTCCCAAGCGAAGGGTTCTGATCCATGTTTCCGGGCTGTTTCGCTAGAACGCCGACATCGCTACAATGATGTATTCGGGCGGTTGAACGCGCCCAGTTCCGTGTGCTACCGTGTCGATCTGAGACTCATCATGCCAGGTACTTGCGTTATTGGTCTGCAATGGGGCGACGAAGCCAAAGGCAAGATCGTCGACCTTCTCACTCGCGAGCACGATTTTGTGGTGCGTTATCAAGGGGGTGCCAATGCCGGACACACGGTTGTGGTCGACAATCAGACTTATAAGTTGTCGCTGCTTCCGAGTGGAATTCTCACACCGGGCGTGACTTGCGTGATTGCCAGCGGCGTGGTGCTCAACCCGGCACGGGTAATCGAAGAACTCGACGAGTTGGCCCAGCGCGGCGCCGGCAACCCGGAAAATTTGCGGATCAGTGACCGCGCGCACGTCATTTTCCCTTGGCACTTTGCCGAGGATCGTGCGTTCGATAAGAACACGTCCGATGGGGAAAACATCGGCACGACTGGCCGCGGCATTGGTCCCTGTTATCGTGACAAAGTGGGCCGTTCGCACGCCGTCCGGCTTGGCGACCTCTATCGTTCTTCCATTCGTCAACGGATCGAACACATCGTCGAGGCCAAAAATCGGTCGCTTGCCGCGTTGTATCCGGCAGGCGAGTTTCAACCGCTCGACGCATCGAGCATTCACAAGCAATATGCCGACTACGCTGAGCGTCTGCGTCCGCACGTCTGCGATACGACGGAGTTGTTGCTTTCAGCGGCTGAGGACGGCCGACGACTTCTCTTCGAAGGGGCGCAGGGGGCGCTGCTGGACGTGGATCACGGCACGTATCCGTTCGTCACGAGCAGCAACAGTTCGGGAGTAGGCATTTCGAGTGGATCGGGCGTTCCGGCCAGGTTCATCAACCGCGTTCTTGGCGTGGTCAAGGCGTATTCAACGCGAGTTGGCGGCGGACCGTTCCCCACGGAACTCGATAACCCCACCGGGCAGTATCTTCGCGATCGCGGGAACGAGTACGGCACGGTCACTCGCCGGCCGCGGCGATGCGGCTGGCTCGATGTCGTGGCCGTGCGCTATACGAGTCGGTTGAGTGGCGTGGACGCCATTGCCGTGATGCTCCTCGACGTGCTGAGCGGGCTGGACGAGGTAAAAATCTGCACTGCCTATGAAATCGACGGCAAGCGCACCATGCGATTTCCGAGCCATGTGGACGACGTGCGCCGCGTCCAGCCTGTGTACGAAACGCTCCCTGGCTGGAAGGAAGAAGTCACCACATGCCGTTCGTTCGAAGCGCTGCCCCCGAATGCCCAAGCCTATTTGCGGCGCGTCAGCGAGCTTATCGGCCGGCCGATTCAGATGGTCTCCGTTGGCCCGGATCGGGAACAGTCAATTCTCATCAGCAAATCGTGAGTCGAGATGACGGGCGAAGCTCCATCGCCGCCTGGTTCGTGTGAAGTCCCGCCGGATCGGCGCCCGCGGCATATCGCGATCATCATGGATGGCAATGGTCGTTGGGCCGAACGCCAGAATCTGCCGCGAGTGGCTGGCCACGCACGCGGCGTCGATTCGGTTCGCCGCACCACCGAGGAATGCGCCCGCCTGGGCATCGAGCATCTCACGCTCTATTGCCTTTCCAGCGAAAACTGGAAACGCCCCCAGACGGAAATCAACTTCCTGATGCACCTGCTCGAACAGTACATGATCGAGGAGCGAGAAACGATCATGAAGAACAACGTGCGGGTCCGCATGTTGGGCCGACGCGACGACATTCCCGAACACGTGCTGCGGGAACTCGACAATACCGTCGCCATGAGCCAACCCAACACGGGCTTGTGGCTTAACCTGGCGATCAACTACGGCGGCCGGGCGGAGTTGGTCGATGCCCTGCGAGAGATCGCTCGCCGCGTGCAGAGCAACCAACTCTCGGTCCTCGATATTGATGAGGGAACGATGGCCGGGCACCTGTACACGGCCGGCTTGCCCGACCCGGACC
>JAKEGR010000031.1 GCA_022615465.1 Planctomycetota bacterium
AAGAGGAAATGGCGGTCGGCGCGTACGTCCTCTCCTCGAAAGTAGAGGTCTACTGTAATCTCTTCCTTTTCGATCGGAACGAGCGTTGGATATTGAACTAGCGTCTTAATTTGCAGCTTCCCATGGTCGATGCTGGAGCGATACTCCACAATTTTTCGCTGTATATCACCGATCGTCTCTTGAGCATGCGCGACCTGCTCGCAAACTGCCATCAGCGCCATTGCTGCCGCAAGCGCGAGTCCAAATGAATGGATTTGTCCTACGCGCGCGGGCAGGACGACCCGCCAAATATGTTTATCATGTTGCTGCGAGATGCTCATTGTAATTCATTGTGTTCTAGCGGGGACCGTAAATCCTGCCCCCAATCGACATTGCTGCCGAGCAGGTGCTTCGGGCCGTTGAGCGGCCCGCCGATCGATTCGTTGAAGTACGAGAGGCTGTGGGGATAGACCCACAGGCTGCTGGCAAGAAACCAGCAGAGACTCGCGGCGACAAGCGTCTGAAACACCCCCAACATCACTCAGCCTCCGCGCTGCGCATGTGTGGGCCCGCTCAGTGTGGGCCCGCTCAGACTCGTATCAGTCTGCCACCCGGTCCAGAGGTATCCATAGCGGGGCGGAATTTTTTCCTGCGAACACATTGGCCGAATGGGCGACCCAGATGAACACAAATGGAAACGCAGGCAGCACGTAACGCATGTGTTCATTAAATCCGGTCTTGGCGCTCACGACGGTGAAAATCACAAAGGCGGGAAACAGCAGGATGAATTCGTCGCGGAAAGAAGCTGTTGGCTCTTAGCAGTTAGCGAGAGGGATTCAAGCTCCTCACCCGGCCTCTCCCCGAAGGCACCCTCACCTGACCTCTCCCGAGGGGAGAGGGACAAGACGCCCTCGCCTGACATCTCCCGGAAAGAGGGAAAAAGCGTTAGCCGCGGAAAAACAGATAGGCCGCGAGAATCGCCAGCAGCACGGCACCCGAGGCAACCACATCGATCGAAGACCAGGTGCTGCGAGTCTCTCGCCGCTGCTCCTTGGTCGTCGTGCCATAGGTGAGGCCCTGAATCTGCGCGGGCAATGGCGCGGCGGTCAAATGGCTCACCCCGATCATCACCAGCATCGACACCGCCAAGATGAGCACACTGTAGTATTGGAAGTAAATGTTGTTGACGATCCACAGGAAGGAATTTGGCGGATAGCCCTCCTTCAACTTCAGCGTGATGGGCGTGTCGACCGCCAGCCGGAAGATGCCCATCAAGAACCCAACGATCAGTGTGGCCATGCAGCCGGCGGCGTTCATGCGTTTCCAAAAGACTCCGAGGAAGAACACGACGAAGATGGGCGGCGCCAGGTAGGCTGACACCCCCTGCAAGTAATCGTACAGGCCGCGCGGCGCGTAACGAATGACCGGAATCCAAACGAGCGCGATCAATGTCATCGCAATCGTTGCCAGCCGGCCTACCCACACGAGCCGCGACTCTGAGGCATCTGGCCGAAACTTCCGATACAGGTCGAGCGTGAATAATGTCGACGACGCATTAAACGCGCCAGCCAGCGAGCTCATGAGTGCCGCCAGCAGCCCGGCGACCACGGCGCCGCGGATGCCTGTCGGCAGGACGTGCTTCACCATCAGCGGAAAGGCGGCCTGCGATTCCCGGGCAATCGCACGGCCATTTTCGTCGACGAGCGCCGTCAGCGCTTCGATCTTTCCGGACCTGGCCAGCGCAAAACAGGTAATGCCGGGAATGATGAAAATGAAGACGGGAAGCAGTTTCAAGCAGGCGGCAAAGATGGTGCCGCGACGGGCTTCGGTCTCGTTCGGCGCGCCGAGGGCGCGCTGGACAATGTATTGGTCGGTACACCAATACCAGAGGCCGGCGATCGGAGCACAAAGGAGCATGCCCAGCCACGGATAATTGCCGTTGAAGTACCATGCGATCCGGCCGGTCTCTTTCACGGGGGCCCACGTCCCTTCCATGCCGGCAGGGACGATTGGTTTCCAGAGATTGAACATCTCCGAGCCGACGACCTCCCGCAATTCCGTCCAGCCACCGATCGCTTTCAAACCAAAAATTGTCACGAGGACCGATCCCAGGATCAAGATGAACGTTTGCAGCGCTTCGGTGTACGCCACGGCCCGCATGCCGCCGAGCACGGTGTACAGCCCCGTGAGCAGCACGACCAGCACCGAACCGATCCAAAAGCTATCCAGCTTGAAGGAACCGATCTGGTAGTTCATTTCGGGCAGCAGGGTCGCCGACACGATGCCGCCGGCATAGATGCCGACCGCGAGCTTTGTAATCACGTATGCCACGAGTGAGATGATCGACAGGAGCCAGCGTGCCGAGGCCGAGAACCGCCTCTCGAGAAACTCCGGCATCGTGAAGACCTTCGACCGGATATAAAACGGAATCATCACCCAGCCGAGCACCAGCAGGCACCAGGCGTGCAGCTCATAATGGGCCATGGCGACGCCGTCGGTGGCGCCCGAACCGGCCAGGCCGACCAGATGTTCTGAACCGATGTTCGAGGCAAAGATCGAGGACCCGATCACAAACCAACCTAGATGGCGTCCGGCAAGGAAGTAGTCGGAGGTGGTATCCTTGGCCTGCAGGATGACCCACCAGGCCAGGGCCAGCACCACGAAGAAATACAACCCGACAACCACCCAGTCGATCGCTACCATCGCACCACCTTGTCAGGAAGAGATCCTATTCAGGTCGAAGCCCCTTGCCCTTCGGGAGGGGGTTAGGGTAAGGGCCGCTGCGTGAACCTCCCTCACCCCAGCCCTCTCGCAGTGGGCGAGGGGGCAACCAAAACCATATGGCCGGTCTCGTGGCATAGTGTAACGATCCGACAAGCAGCTCACAACCGCTGGTTCTTTTCGGAGACCCCCGCTGGAACTGAACCAAGACCGCGAACCAGCCCTACGAAAGGACCAAGCCCTCTTTTGAGTTCATTCGGCCCGAGCCACACGACCGCGCCGTCCGCGCCCTTGCCGCTCGCAAGGACGGTGCAAGCCGCACTCACGCGGGAGGATTGCAGCCTGTTGCCGACCAGCGACGATATTGGCCGATGATGCCGTGTGCTGCCGCTCTTTTCGGGGTGAGCCGGCAACCGAGCCGGTCGATTGGTTGCCAACGGTTCCGCGGCAGAAATTAGCGAAGGAGAACCAGACGATGTGGCGTTCGTTCTTTTTGGCCATCGGGGCCTATAGTTGCCTGCTCGGCGTCGAAGCCTTGGCGATCGAACGAGCCGTGTTGAAGGCCGACGCCCTGGGCAGCGTCCAAGCCAAGGTGGGTCAGGAAATCGTGCCACCCGAGTGGGCGCCCTGGGGCATGCTGGCAGGGGGCGCGGTCGTGATGCTGTACTCGATTACCATCCCACAGCGTGTCAAGGGCTGACGGTCGGGTTGAGTAGCCGAGTCTCTTTGAGACTCGGAATGAAGTGTGTTTCGGCAGTGTGTTTCGGAGAAACTCGCCTACAAGTAGCCGAGCCTCGGCATCCAGGCACCTCTGCCACCCCGACGATGAGCCGAAGGTTCCTTGAGTTTCTCGACCCAAGGGCCTACCATGAAATGGTTTGAGAACACGATTTTACTGGGCGAACCCCCATCCACTGGGCGTGTCCTCTCCTAACCGCTTCCCCCCATTTCCGCATTGCGGCACTTTTTGAGGTAATACCGTGGCCACAGCAGCAAGAGCCAAGACCAAGCCGGAGCTCGTTAGCGGTGCGGACATACTCGTCCAGGCCCTGGTAAACCACGGCGTGAATACCATCTTTGCCTATCCGGGCGGCGCGAGCATACCGCTGCACCAGGCGTTGACGCGATTTTCCGACAAGCTGCGGACGATTCTGCCGCGGCATGAGCAGGGGGGGGCCTTTGCCGCCCAGGGTGCCGCCCGCAGCACTGGCAAGGTTGGCGTGTGCATGGCCACCAGCGGCCCGGGGGCGACCAACCTCGTGACCGCCATCGCCGACGCCAAGCTCGACAGCATCCCGCTGGTTGCAATCACCGGCCAGGTGCCGACGCATTGGATTGGCAACGATGCCTTTCAGGAGACGCCGATCGTTGAGGTCTGCCGCGGTATCACGAAGCACCACTATCTGGTGACCAATGTGAAAGACATCGCCCGCGTCGTGAAGGAGGCGTTTATCATCGCGTCGACTGGTCGGCCGGGGCCGGTGCTGATCGACTTGCCGAAAGATCTGCAGATCGAGAAGACCGTGCCGGACTACGACGCGACTCCCGATCTGCCTGGCTTCAAGATGGAGATTCCGCGGGCCACGCCGGAACAGATCAACCAGATCGCTGCGGCAATCAAACTGGCCA
>JAKEGR010000249.1 GCA_022615465.1 Planctomycetota bacterium
CAGTCTGCTAGCCGCCATTCAGCTTGCCGCGAGGCTCAATGATCCAAAATGTCATCAAACCGCCGATCACAAGCAGGACCGCGCCGCAAAGGAAGACCGGCTCGTAGCCCAGCAGACCGACCAGCCAACCCACCAGCGGCGAGAGAATGATCACCGGGGCGGCAAGACACAGGCCCACCGTGCTGACATAACGCGGATGATGTTCTCGGAGGGCGATTTCGAGCGTGTAGTTGGAAAGCAGCTTGATGGTCACGGGCGTCATCCCGGTCGTGGCAAACACGAGCCAATACCAATGGCGACCGATTTCCGGATCAAGACGCGCCAAGCCGCAGGCCAACAGCGGCGTACTCGCCCCGCCCAAGATCGTTAGCCGCAGGGCGAGGCGATTTCCGTACCGATCGGCCAGCGGGCCGGTCAGGATGCCGAGCACCGCCACGGCCGCGTTTTGCACGCACAACCAGACAATGAGATCCTTGTAGGCCAGATTCAAACGTTCGCGGCCCAGCGTCTGGTAATGGGGAAAGAGCATGAAGCTGGTGCCAAACAGCGCGGCCACGGCGGCCAGTCGGCGGAAGTCGGCATCGGTGGCAACCAGGTTCATCGCCTCGCGAAAGGGCGTGAAACGGCCATTGGCAACGGACGCGTATTGATCCGCCGTCTCATGCACCGGCAGCATTGCCAGCGACCCGATCGCAAACGCCACGGCGGTGGCCGCGAAGATGCCGACGAAGCCCGTGTCCGGCGTCGTAAGCCAGCGCTGCATGAGAACCCACGCGGCTCCGATCGCCAGCGGCGAGCCAATGGCGATCGAAACGCTCATCAATCGTCCGCGGTGCGTCGCGCGGACCAACTTGCCCTGCAAAACGTGGCCCGAGAGCTGGTTCATGCCCGTCAACGCAAAGAAGATGCCGTAAAGCAAGAGGACGAGCGGGGCCACCCACCATTCCACGCCGCCGCTCGAATCGCGCCAAGCGCCGCTCTGCCAAAGCAGCGACAGGATCGCGAACGGCACGCTCATGGCAAAGGTGTTGCGGGCCAGATGCCATTTTTTTCGCGGTGTGGCCTTGAGCTGCTCCGCATACAGCACGGGCGGCACGGCAAAGCCGAACCGATTAAGCACCGGCAGGAAGCCGCGTAACACAGGCCCCCCGCCAATGAAATCCAAGAACGCCGGCATCACGATGCTTTCGGTCTTGAAGATCCAGCCGATCCGCAGCATCACCTGATGCACCGCCAACCAGGAAAAATTGCGCCACTCGTACTGAGGATCGCTAATATCAAGCTGAGCCGAATCGTACGGCTCCTCGTTGATCGGCAGTTCTTCGGTGGGGCGGAGCATGTGGTTCACTGTTCGTGGTCTGAGGTCTGACAGGGGCACAAGCCTGGTTTCTCAACCGCGAACCGAGGGATCGCTGGAAGAACATTGCCCACTTACCGTTCCAGCAGCATTTCCAAATAGCTGCGCCGTTCGGAGGGGCCTAAGTCGAGATCCTCGGCGAGCGAAGCGATAACCTTCTTGGCGGCTTCGAGGCCGTCGTCGTCGGCCATCAATTCCAGTTCAACAAACGTGCCGAGGCCGGCGACTGTGTCCAGCGCGCCATGGACCTCGCATTCCCCGCAGGCAACGTGAAAACTGCGACGTTCTTTTCGCACGACGGCAACGGGCACAAAACCAAGCGCGTGGAGCAGCTCTGCAAAACGCCCGCCGCCAGCATCGTTCGGATCGAGTGGCAGTTCGATTTCGCGGCGGGTTTTCGTCGTCGTGTCGAGCTTCGGGCCTTTGTAGGTGACGAAACTCACGGTGCCGACCGTGCGAATCCGCATCGCCTCGTCCGTCTGCGCAAAATCGCGCGCGGGATGGGAAAAATACTGATCCGACTGCACTACCTCACACGCCAACGTCGCGCCACGTTTGGCCAGTCGCTTGACCAGAAGATCAGGATCGTCAACGCGATGCTTTTGTTCGACTTCAAATCGCATGGTTAACCTGTGTCGCGCAGATACGTGGGTGCATCGATCTCTACCGGCCGATCGGTACGCGCGGCGACGCCTGCGCCGTCGAGCGCCCACAGCGGACTGATTTCCACCGCCACCCCATCCGCGACGCGCGTGCCAGCGGCTGTCAGCCAGCGGCGATGCTGATCGACCATCAACTGTCGTACATACTCCGCGGTGTCGCGTTCCGCCCCAGGCGCATTCTTGAGCGGCGCAAAAACATCTTGTTCGGTGTATTCCACGACGAGCGCGTTTTCGGCATGCGGCAAGAGATCGAAGATGAACCGCTCGAATTTCAGCGCGTTGGGCTTTGTCGGCTCGATTCGTCGGCCGGACTCATCGAGATGCGGCACCTTTTTCCGCGCGACATGAAACGGCAGAGTATCCTGGTGTGCCAGGGCGCGATCCAAGAACGCCACCGCAAAGGCATGCACCGCAATGCTGCCAGCCCAGAATGTGAGCGAACCATCGGGGTTTCGCTGCTCGGCCCAGTCGTCCGGAAAGTCGCTGTATTCGATCACATGGACCCGGCCGTCAAGCGAGACGAAGTTGCCTACTTTGTCCCGTGGCCCCTGCTTGACCACCGCCATCGAAGTCAACTCCGAATTTGCCAGCAAATGATACCCGATGAATTCGGCGTCGCAGATTGGCACCAGCGGATTGTCGACCTGTAAATAGAACAGATGCTTGATGCCGCGGCGGTGCATGTGATCCATCGCGCCACTGTTCGCCAGGGCGGCAACCGTGCCGCCGTGCCCATCAGGGCTTAAGAACAGTTGATCCTTCTCGGCGAGCAGAAGCTTGCCCGTGGCGGCATCCACCGCCGGCATCGTGCCTTGGCAGAATACCACCAGATCATCTTCCGGCACATGAAAGCGATCCTGTTCGTCGAGAAATGCGACTTGTTCCTCGTGCGTGATCGGGCTGGTCATCATATAGACCGGCACCGCCGCGCCGTAGCGCCGCGTGGCAGCGAGTGCTTTCTCCAAATGAATCTGCAACAACGACGCGCCCGAGACCGGCCCGATCGGATACGTGCCCTTGGCGTGATCGAAGCCGAGCCGGCTCCCCTGTCCGCCGGCCGTCAGCAGCACGCCGATTTCCCCCGCCCGCAAAGCAGAGACGCCGCGTTCGCGCGCCTCGTCCGCGGTAAACAGCCCCCCAATCTGGCGGTCGGCCAAACGTATCGCTGGAGGCGGTGCGGCCCGCCTGGCAAGCTCGACCCAGTCTTGGGTCACTGCTGCCTGGCCGAACAAGTCCGCAATCCGCCCGAAGTCGATGGCGCGAATCTGGCTGGCCAGCTTCAGGCGGCTCGCGTCGTTCAATTTTTCCCAAAACCGCAGCAAATGTTCCTGTCCATGCGGGATCAGCCGGGCGGCCAGTTCGTCCCGATGTAGCGGTGTCTGCCATCGATTCATCAGAAAATCCATCCCCTTACCCAGGCGTAGGCCAGTAGACACAACAGCGGAAACAGCACGAACACCGTGCAGTACGTGTAAATCGTTGTCCAGACGTGTCGCGGCCAGCGTGCCACAGGTTCATCCAATTGCAAAGAATCGGGGCAATCTACAACCCGCATCCACCAGTCGACGAGGCCTTCCTGCTGCTACAACTGTCATAAAACGCGGCGACGGTCGGGTCAAACGGTTGCCGGTGGCCCCGTCATGCATCTATAATGACGGGCTACTGCTCACATGTCGCCAGGCATCATCGCCCGAGGAGATGCCCTGATGGCATACCATCTTACACAGTTCACACAATTCAGCATCCCCGTTTATTGAGGAGCACTTCCGTGACATCCGGCAGATACCTGTTTACCAGCGAATCGGTCAGCATGGGGCATCCAGACAAAGTGGCCGATCAGATTTCCGACGGCATCCTGGATGCGCTTTTGGCGCAGGATCCACTCAGCCGGGTCGCTTGTGAAACGATGGTCACCACGGGAAGGGCAATCGTTGCGGGCGAGATCACGACCAAGGGCAAAGTGGACTACGAAAAGGTCGTGCGGAACATCATCCGTGACATTGGATATACGGACGAAGAGATTGGCTTCTCGGCCGACTCCTGCCGTGTTGACGTGCTTCTCCACGAACAGAGTTCTGATATCGCGATGGGGGTCGATGACAATGCGGCCAAAGGCAAGGATATTGGCGCCGGCGACCAGGGACTTATGTTTGGCTTTGCCTGCAACGACACACCCGAAATGATGCCGCTGCCGATCGCGCTGGCCCATCGGATCCTCAACCGGTTGACCGTGGCACGGCAACAGGGTGAAGTCGATTGGCTGCGACCGGACAGCAAGAGCCAGGTCACGGTCGAATTTGATGGGGCGACGCCGATCCGAATTGATACGGTCGTTGTTTCGACGCAGCACGCACCTCAAGTCAAACACGAGGAAATCCGTCGATATATTATCGAGGAGATTATCGAGCCGCTCCTGCCGGCCGATTTGATCAATGGCCAAGTTTCGTATCACATCAATCCGACCGGTCGGTTCGTGGTCGGTGGTCCCCATGGCGACTGCGGCCTCACGGGCCGGAAGATCATCGTCGACACGTACGGTGGTTGGGGGCGGCATGGTGGTGGCGCGTTCAGCGGCAAGGATCCGACCAAAGTCGATCGTAGTGCTGCTTACATGGCGCGTTACATCGCCAAGAATATCGTTGCCGCCGGCCTGGCTGACCGCTGCGAGGTGCAGCTTGCCTACGCAATTGGCGTGTCGGAACCGGTGAGTGTCAACGTAGACACGGACGGCTCCGGCCGGCTCGACGACGCGCGGTTGTGCGAACTAGTTCGCGAGATATTTCCTCTCACGCCGTCGGGCATCATCCGGCACCTCGACTTGCGTCGGCCGCTTTATCGCAAGGCGGCCTCGGGGGGGCATTTTGGCCGCAACGAGCCGGAGTTTACTTGGGAAAAAACCGACAAGGCCCGTGAGTTGGCTTCCGCCGCGGAGGCGGTCGCGGCGGCAATGTGATCGCCGCGGAACTGCCAGGTTCGTTCGCCCTGCGATCGGAGTTGCGTGGTGTCCGTAACGGATGGTGTCTGGCGAATTGGATCCGTGGGTGCCGCGCGCCGCTGGCCCGTTGGTGAACTCGCCGCGGCGTCTGGGCTGCTTGCGGTCTCATTGGGCTTCTTTCTTGTAGTTCGTCGCGCCGCGGGCGCGATCTCCGCTCCGCTTGCTCCGACGCCACTCGTCCTGATGGTACTCGTCCTGTTGGCCTGGGCATGGGGCGTGCTGGCGGCGTGCCGGTGGCTCCGCCAGTTCTCGTCGATAACGTCCTGGTTGCCGGCCAGTGCTTTGTTGTTGTTTGCGATCGCTTGTTCCTATCCTGGCAGCCGCGTTGTGGATTGGGTCGTGTGGCTGCCGGCGATGGCGGCCTGCCTGCTCGGTCCGTGGAGGATCGCTCGATCGCGCCAAGAAACTGCGGGCTTACCCAAAGCTCAAACCCAAGCAACGGTCGGCGAAAAAGCCGCCGGCCTGGCAGGAAGTGACTTGCAGGCAAGCGAAATGGCCTGGGATTCGAATGCCGGGGACGTCTCTGGAGAAGTGTTGCAGCAATTCACTCGTTTCCGCACCTCGGAGGGGCAGGAAGTGATCCACGGCACGCTCTTCGCCGAGTTTCGTCCTGGCCAACGCAGCGGAGCGATTTACCTTGCTTTCTGTCCGCCGTTCGAGTTTCTCCCAGAAATCGAAGTGAATGCCACGCGCGGCCCGGAGTCAAGCATCCACGTTGTTCAGCTGCTCCACAACGGAGTACAACTCGACGTGCGACTGACGCAAGCGTCTGAACGCTGCGAAAGGGTCGCCGTGGAACTAATAGCGGCAGAAGTCAGCAATTCAGAAGACGCGGGCGATGGACTTCCGGAAGCCGACGGAATGAACTTCGACAAATAGCGTCGGACAGTCAATAACTCATCGGCTCCTTTCGCCGCAAGCTTGCCTACGCGCCAGGCGGTTCGCGTTGTCGCGGTTCTGTTGCTCCGCTATAATCCGCGCGGTTTCCGGATTCGCTTCCGATGCCGTCCTGCGGTCACGGGCCAGAAGCCCGGAAAATGCCAGACGGCTGGTTCGACTTTGCCGAGGACATCCAGACGGCCTCACTTAACCTTGGGGAGAAACATCACGAGTAACCTGCGGATTGGATTTGGCGAAGATACGCACCGGCTGGAGCCTGGGGGACCGCTGCGATTGGGTGGCGTCGACGTGCCCCACGACCGGCAGCTCATTGGCCACAGTGACGCGGATGTGCTGCTGCATGCCGTGACCGATGCGCTCTTGGGAGCCGCCACCTTGCCGGACATTGGCCGGATATTTCCCAATACGGACGAAGCCAACCGCAACCGCGACTCGGCCGAACTGTTGGTGATTGCCGCCAATAAAGTGGCCAAGGCCGGTTACTCGATCGTGAACCTCGACTGCGTCGTGCATGCCCAGCGACCCAAGCTAGCCGATTATTTGGACGCGATCCGCCATCGCGTCGCCAACATCCTCGGACTCGATCCGCATCAAATCGGATTGAAGGCCAAGACGGGGGAAGGCGTCGGACCGGTTGGACACGAAGAGGCCATTGTAGCAAGGTGTGTGGCGCTGCTAGAGGAGATGGACGCATAGCGTGCCACGCAATCCGATTTCAACTCTGAAATCGCCCATTCGAAATCTGAAATTGAATAACCATGAGCGCCACAACTCGCCCCATGCCTGCCCAACAACAAACCTCTCCCGCCCATCCGACGCTGCGAGTCTACAACACGCTGTCGAAAAGGAAGGAGCCGATGGAAACGGTGGAGCCAGGAAAAGTGGGCATCTATCTGTGTGGGCCGACCGTCTACGACAAGGCCCACATTGGCCACATGGTGGGGCCGGTGATTTTCGATTGCATCAAGCGATACCTCGTTTATTGCGGCTTCGACGTCACTTGGGTCGTGAACATCACCGACATCGACGACAAGCTGATCAAGAAGGCCAGCGAACGCGGCATTTCCCTGCTGCAGGTGGCTGAGGAAAACATCGCCGACTACCGCCAGAACCTCTCCGAGTTGGGTGTCGATCAGATCGACCATTTTCCCCGTGCCACCGAGTGCATGCCGGAAATAATTCACTTCATTGAGCGCCTCATCGATCGGGGCTTTGCGTATGAATCGGACGGAGACGTTTATTTCGACGTCGACAAAGATGCCGAATACGGCAAGCTGTCGAACCGGAGC
>JAKEGR010000250.1 GCA_022615465.1 Planctomycetota bacterium
CTTCATGCTCATTGCATCGCTCAATCCATGCCCGTGCGGCTACCGCAACGATCCGCGTCGCGATTGTCACTGCACGATTCCACAAGTCGAGCGGTACATGGCGAAGATCAGCGGCCCGCTCTTGGACCGGATCGACATCCACATCGAAGTGCCCGCGGTGCCGTTCAAGGAACTTAGCGGTGATCGCAACGGCACATCAAGCAGCCAGATGCATAAGCAGGTACTGGCTGCCCGCGCCGTGCAATCGGCCCGCTTCTTGAAATCCAAGACGCGCCAGAACGCGCAGATGACGACTCGCGAGATTCGAGAGCATTGCCGGCTCAGTGAAGCGGGCACCAACCTGCTGCGCGCCAGCATCCAAGAGATGGGACTCTCGGCCCGCGCGCATGACAAAGTACATCGCGTCGCTCGCACAATCGCCGATCTCGACGGCCAGGCCGACATCATGCCCGAACACATCAGCGAAGCGGTAAACTACCGGATACTCGACCGGCGGTTGTGGAGCTAGCTGGCCGTTGACCAACCAAGATCGTTGCAACAAGACGGGAAATGACGGTTGTGGGCGACCCATGCCGCCAACTTACCGTGATTCGCCATTTGCCTCTTTCGACATCGCGAGTACGATGAAAGCAGCCAAGTATTGATCAGCCAGACGAGCCGGGCCACAACTACGCTCCGGACGTCCTGGAAGTCTGAAGCAATCTTTCCCCCTCGATGCCCGCGCCGATTCAATGGGCTTACGGCGCACGCTTGATGAATCGCTCGAAACTGCGGCAGCAGATCGCCTGGGAAGCCGCTCGCCTGATGTACAACCGGCAAGAGTCGGAATACTACACGGCCAAGATGAAAGCGGCCCGGCGGATTTGCCAAGGCTGGGTCAAGCCGGCCGACCTGCCGAGCAACGTCGAGATTCGCGATCAGGTGCAGACGCTGTCGCGACTCTACGAAGGCGATTCCCGCGGCGACAACCTGTTCGAAATGCGGCTGGCCGCGCTGGCTCTAATGCAACGCTTGGCGCCGTTCCGCCCCAGGCTGATCGGTAGCGTCCTCACGGGCCACATTCGCCACGGCTCGGATATCGATATTCACCTGTTCTCCGATACGGTCGAGGCGATCACGCACTTGCTCGACCAGGACGGATCCGCTTATGAAGTGCAGCGGAAGCAGGTCCGCAAGCAGGGCGAATCGCATGTCTTCACGCACATCCACATGAATGTCCGCTTCCCGTTCGAACTCACGATTTACCCGGCCGATAAAGCCCACTACGTATCGAAAAGCTCCATCACGGGCAAGGCGATTGAACGGGCCAGCATCGCCGAGCTGGAGCAGTTTCTCGCCCGTGAGTATCCCGAGGTTGATATCCCCGCCGCCGTGGCGGACACCGCAGACCAGGTCGACCGCTTCCAGGTGTATGAATCACTGCTCCTGCCGCTCGAAAACGTCAAGGGGCCGCTTAAGTTTCACCCGGAAGGCGATATGCTATACCACAGCCTGCAGGTATTCGACCATGCGCGCGACGCGCTGGCCTATGACGAGGAATTCCTCACGGCCGCGCTGCTACACGACATCGGCAAGGCGATCGATTCGGCGGAACATGTCACGGCCGCCTTGGAGGCTCTCGACGGCTTCATTACGGAGCGCACCGCCTGGCTGATCAAACATCACATGCTCGCACACCAGTTAGGCGATGGCACGCTCGGCACCCGCGCCCGCCGCCGGCTGCAACAGTCGGAACATTTCGACGACCTGGTGCTGCTCGCCGAATGCGACCGTGATGGGCGTCAAGCGGGGGTGGAATCGCCGGAACTTGAAGAAGCGATGGACTATCTGCGAGAACTGGGGCGTATGTTCGGCTGACCAGTTTCAGCGAATGCAAATTGTTCATCATGGCCAACTGTCTAACGGCGCGTTGAAAAAGGGGACAGGCACGCTCGCGATAACGCCAAACCGAGGTGATTCATCAAGCGATCCGCGAGCCAGTCCCCTTTTTCAACAGTCCGTTACGGACCTCCCGCAGGATCATTATCCTGTCCCCGTCGCCATCCGCCAGTGCTCGACGATCATCGTTCACCGTGGGCCTCCAAGAGCAATTGACTACTGGAAACCATCCGTTGCAAGCCAGGCGTTGGCGACTTGGTTGCATTGGATGCGTCAGCTACAATAGGGACCGCTGGTTGCCGGGAATTTTAGCCAACGAACGGAAGGATTTGCATCATGCTGCGACCTATCTTGCTGTGGGGAATTTCGATCTGTTTGGCGGGGAGCAGCGCATTCGCCCAATCGGTCACGATGGAATCGCTGCTCGATGAAATGGTAAATCGCGAGGCAATCGCCCGCTACCCTTCACCCACGTACACGTGCCGGCAGGCCAGCAGCTACGACCGTGATTCGGTCGCGCCGGACAAGCCGGGATGGTTTGCCAACTGGGACCGCAGCCAGTTCGTTCGTGTCGAGGAACGACAGGGGCACAAGGAATACGTCTTGATGGACGTGGACGGTCCCGGCGCGGTGGTGCGATTTTGGGCTACCTGGCATGGGCCGGGAGGGGGGGAATTCACCAACGGAACGTTGCGAGTGTTCCTCGATCAGGATCCCCGCCCCGCCATCGAAGGGCCGATCAGTGAAGTTCTCGACGGTGGGAAGCTGGTTGGCCCGCCGCTCTCGGAAGGCGTATCCCCGGAAACGGAGTATCGGTATCGCGGCCACAATCTGTATCTTCCCATTCCTTACGCGAATCACTGCAAGGTCACGTATGAAACGGCTGCTCCCGTGGACCAGGGGGCGAAAACGGGCGAAGCCCTTTACTATCAGATCAATTACCGCACGTACCCGCAGGAAACCCGCGTTGAGTCGTTCGATCTTGCGCGGCTGCGGCAGCTCAAATCGAAAATCGCCGAAGTGCAGGCCCGCCTGTTGCAGTCCGGCTGGGAGACCGCTAAATCGCTCCCGGCGACATCTTTCTCGGGCACCATTGCGCGTGGAAAATCGCGCAGCGTTGATTTGAATGGGCCTGCGGCCGTTCGCCATGTGAGCCTTCGGCTCGAAGCACAAGACCTGCCTCAGGCGCTCCAATCAACCGTCCTCGAAATCGAATTCGACGGC
>JAKEGR010000251.1 GCA_022615465.1 Planctomycetota bacterium
ACTAATTCGAGTGATAGCGAGTATGGCAATTCATGTTCATCGTCGGCCAGCGTCGTGCCGTGGAACGGGACGGACGTGGTCGTGTCGTCGAATCGATTGGTCATCGAGTTGATTTCCTTACCATTTCTCCACGAGATTGGGGCCAGAGGCGGTTCGGCTAGCAGTCAACTGTACAAACGTCACTATGACGACTCGGCCGGAATCCGACAAGCGAAGAGCGCGACCAATCGTGAGGGCGCGGGGTTGACTAAGGCCCATCCCGGGCGATTTGTTGCTGCCATTCTTCCCAAGTTAACCGCACCTGGTCGACCCACTGGAGGATGTCGTCGCCCGAATGCCGTTGACGACGGGCACTCCGGGCCAAGGCGACTTCTTCTTCCAGGGCATCCAGCCAATCGGGCAAGTTCAGGCCTGCCCCGGCTGGTTCGCCGGCCAGGCTGTTGATTTCTTCTTGTAAGGCGTGAAATGCAGATTGGTCCTCCGTATCCGCTGCCTCCATCGCCGGAGCGACCAGGGCACGCACTCGATCAATGGCCAGCGGCCGGGTAAACCGCTCGGCAAGCCGCTCGGCCACGGTCGGCAGGCGGATACCATACCGTTCACAAAGCCGATCGAAGGCGGCCAGGTTGGCATCGGCGGTTTCGGCGGTTCGTTCGGCAAGGGCCTGTTGCCAAAGTTCGGCTGCGTCGGGGCGATTTTGCCGCACGAGTATTTCGTGTGCCATGACCACCGGCTTGAGATTCCAGGCAACCCGATCGTAAGCAACTCGGAGGCGGATGAAATCGACGAGTGTGTAGAGCAATTCGCCGTGATCCGAATGCGTGGTGGTGGTGTTGTAATCGCGGTACTCGCGATAGTTCTCGGCGACCGTCTCGATCGCGATCGTGAGCCACTTGGCCGCCTCCTCGAACGAGAGTTTTTTGTTCAGATCCTGGATGAGTCGCAAGTCTTCGAAATCAGGATCCTGTTCCATGTGCGACAGCCACTTACTGGTTCGCTGATGCAGAATCGCGCGCAAGTTGCCCAGACTGAGGAACTTCTGCGTGAAAAGGTCGGCCCCATAGCGTTCGACGAACGCCACAAATGCCTGCCAGTCCGCTTCGTTGGTGAGTCGCTCGACGACGCTCAGCCGGAGGGTTCGGCTGTGGGTGAGCCAGCGATGAAGCTGTGACTCCGTGAGATCCTGCAGGGCTTCAACCAGCATCGTATCGGACGGTCGGATCGAGGAAAGGGACCCGCCCCACTGCGAGTGCATCTCGTCCCAGTCTTCCGCGGAGGCCACCAGACAACGCACGATGGCCTGATAACCAACTGTAAACAGCCGGTCGTATTCGGTAACCGCGCCAGGGCCGACTGGGTGTTCGCTTTCCATCACTTGGGCGAGGTCGAGCAGTTGACAAGTTTCGCGGATCAGCCCCAGTCGTGGCAGCCAGCCCAACAGATCATAAATCAACTGCCCCAATGCGCGGGCCTTGACGATGCGTCTGGGTCGGCCTCCCTTGGCCAGCGGGATATAAAGAAGTTCTTGCTGGGCGAGCGAGTCAACAAACGCAGGCCAGTTGTCTCGCGCCGCCGCCGCGTCGCCGGCGAGCACGCCGCGGAGCACGTCGATCGAAGCTGGCGCGTCGATCTCGCATTCGTCGTCCCCTGTTTGTCGCACGGCTTGTCCCGATGCGGCACAGAGGAGCCGGGCAGAGTCAGCCGTTTCGACGCACGTGGCAATGATCTGGTCCAGCAGCGAGTCCTTGATCATCCGCTGCCGGTCGAATTCGACCATCGCATCGTGGGAGCCGCGTGGTTGCGGAATCGCCAGGCGATGCACGGCTTCGAGGAGTCCGAGCAAGCCATCGAGGCGCGTCTGGGCTTGCCGATACCAACTGTCCATGAGTTGGCGGCGGTCGGTCTGTTCTTCTGGTTGGGCGTCCCATGCGATGGCCGTGTGCCTCCACAAACGGGCAACCGTCGCCAAGAATTCGAGCCGTCGGCCGAGTCGCTGTGATTCCTCCTCCAACTCGATCTCCGAGTGGTCCGCGGACTGGTCGAGCACCTCGGCATCGGAACCGTCGTCGGTGCTGTCGCGAAAGACCATGTCCTCGTAGGCTGCACTGAAGAGACTGTTGCGTTCATCGTCCGAGTCGGCGTTGTCCGCGTCAGTTTGTGTCCGCTCGTCTCCCAGGAGTTCGCAGGCTGGCACCTGCCAATAGACTTCGGCGCTGGATTCCAAGTGGGTGAAGAACCGGACCACCAGCGGCCAGCGATCCTCGCCGGTGAGGTGCTGGTCCGCTTCGACGGCCAGCAGCCAACGCTGAGCCAGCGAGTGGAACGAGGCGTCGCCATCGTCGAGTGGCGTGCGTTCGACCTGACTGACCCACTGGAACATGAGCGCCATCGAGGCAACCTGATCGCCGCGATCCAGCAGCGCTTCGACCACGAGTTGAAACGCTTTGGGCGAATCGAATTGATCGACGAACATCCGCCAAAATTTCACATCACCGGCGGCGGATCCCGCCTTCTGCCAGGCCGATAGCGCGCCGGCCACCAGGTTGGTTGAGACCTCGATCTCCTTGCCAACCAATCGCTTGACGCCGCTCACACTGGCTGTCGCGTACTTGTCCCACCAGGAAGCAAGCCGCTCGAGAGTCGTGGAGAAGACGGCTTCATGGTGGACGTCGTCGATTGCCGCGGCCTCGGTCCACGCGCGGGAACACAGATCCAGGACTTGCTCGACCAACTCGATGAGATCGTCGACGCGGAAATCATGGACTGTGTTTTCGAGGGCTGGGAATAAGGAGAAATTGCCGCCAAAGCCAACAATGTTCCAAGGGTCAACCAGCGCCCCGCATTCAATGCCCCGTTGGAGCAGATCCTCGATCTCAGTGAGATAGCGTGCCACGGTGTCGAGTTGCCGTACATCGACGGCGTGATGGCCGGCTGTCAGGCGGCAGTAGATTTGAGATAGCATCCGTGCCGAGGCGATGCGAACGACATGCGATTCCTCGATCGCGGCATCCGGATAACCCATGCGGGCATAAAGCTGCGCCAAATGCACGTGTTGCATCTGCTGGGCGCGCCGACGAGCCAGTTCATGATTCAGATGTTGTCGGGCGCCGCCGAAAGCCTGGCGGGTGCGCTGCGATTCCGCCCGCAGCCGCTCCCCATGTGGGCCGGTGGTCTGCGCGAGGAGTTGCTCGTAAAACTGGTCACGGTAAGCGGCAATGTGGGGAAGCAATGAAGACAACGTAACGTCGGAACTATGGCAGCCGGGGCCGTTGCCCGTGGTGCCGGAAGCCATCAAGATGGTGCCCGCCAAAACGGCTGCGGCTTCAAACATGAGTTCCTCGCGGGTTGTTCCCGCGGTCGAGTGGCCGCGCGCGCCATTCGCAGCCTTCATGGAATCCATGCGCGTCGTCAGCGCATTGAGGGTGGTCTGTTGCAGCACAAAGCGGCGATAGTAACCGCGGTGATCGATGTGGTGCGGATCCCATTGCCCAAAATGATGGTTGGCTCGCTTGCTGGCTGGGTGGTCGAACTCGTAGGCCCGCGGATCAATCGCCAGTTCATCGAGCAGAGAGGGATCGAACCAGGCCTGCTGCAGAATCTCTGGATCTGTTTCCAGCAGGATCGCCAGGGCACTGCGGATCAGTTCTTCGTAGGGCCCGCAGGCCACGCCAACGTCTTTGACAAACAGCGGCACAGGCCGGACCCATTCGCGGGCGTAGGGTTCCATTTGCCGATCCGACTCCAGCACCGCCACGGGGCGGTAGCCGATGTAGTCGTTGAGCGTATCGAGTGCGCCGGAGACAACGCGGTCGGACTCGTTCCACGGCGGGCCCTGGGCCAACAAGGCCTCCAGCGCGCGGCCCAGGAAGAGCGGTCGCCACAACTGCGCATCGGATTGATGGCAGAGCAGGTCGCGGTGAAACGCACGGTACGCGGGGAGCAAATGGACTTCGAGGAGATCGACCACTGCCCGGGCTTGTTCAATGTCGCCGAAGGCCTCGGAACTGGCAGTCAGCATATCCATCCTCTGCCGCAGCCGGCCGCAGAGCACCGCGACGGGTGATTCGTTGCCGGTGAGTTGCCGCTCGATGGGGCAAAATACCGCGTTGAGGTTTCGCAGGAACTTGGGATCACTCGCCCCGCCAGAGAAATTCAGATAGCCGACGATCTCTTGCAGAAGTGCTGGTTCGGTCGCTTCGGATTGGAGGTGAGTGGAGATCATTCGAAAAGAGAGGACGGCGTTGCGAGAGCAGGACGTCCAAACAGCCTTCAAGTGGTGGCACAAATGTCATTCGAGGGAACCGGTAACGTGACACAGGAAACACACGGCGGGAAATGCTTCCGCCGCTTTGCCCCTCCCGTTACCGGTGTGTAATGTAAAGGATGGCCCTACGGAGGGTCTATGGGGTGGATTTGGCGAAAGCGACTCGCAAATATCGCTGGTCCACGGAGA
>JAKEGR010000252.1 GCA_022615465.1 Planctomycetota bacterium
CGCGTTTCGCAATCAGGCGCGAGGCCAATTCCAAGTCGTTGAGCCGCGGCTTAAGCGATTCAAGGGCGCTGGTCGCAACGTCGGCCCCCGCCCTTAACTCGCTGAACGTCGCGTGATAAACGAACTGGCCGACCACGTGCGGACCGATCAAGATCGCCAGAAGTATTGTGAACAGAAGCAGCAATCGGCGCGAGACAAGCAGCGCGGCCCATGGCTTTACAACCTGGTCTGTATCCTGAGCTGGCAACGACTGCATCGCTCCAGGGGCTGATTGTCCGTCATGCGTCGGTGGTTCAGAAAGAAGCCGATTGATCTCGTCCATTGCTCGAAAATCCATGCTTCGTCACGACTAATGCCTGGCCATCGGTGGTCCGCGAGCCGCCTACTTGTCGGCCGCGCGGCACTGTCATGATTGTAAGCGATCAGAGCAAGAAAGGCGATTAGCTGCCCGTTGAAAAAGGGGACAGGCACGACGCGCGCCCATGCCAGACTGAGGCGATTTTTCAAGCGTTCCGCGAGCCAGTCCCCTTTTTCAACAGACTGGTGGCGGAGGTGGATCAGAAATCCCAATTCAAACCTTGTTACAACAAACGTGATCGCCATTTGCCGACCGGAAAACGGCCCTGAAAAGCATGAACGCTCTAATCCCTCCAAGCACGCCAATCACTCTAACCGACCTTCGGACAGGGCGATTCAGGTCGCAAATCCCCCCGTCAGCATGGCGTGGCAATGTAGCTTTTCTTATCGAGGCCCACGCAGCGAATTGTCCAGGGCGACCAACGGGGGCCGAAGGGGTCAGAATCACTCATGGGTTGGGTTCATTGAGAGCGCAGGCCTCATTCGGTTGTTTTCTTGCTGATCATGCGTACAGAAGCCCCGGTTCTTATTCGTGAAATGTCGTTGCGATGGGAAATCTCCAAAACTTAAGCTACGAAATTTTAGACACGTCGTACGGTGAATCGATGGCGACTGCCGTGCTGGAAAGAGAGATGGAGGCCACATCGACAAACGGCATGGCAGCTTGCCCCTGTTGTGAGCAGTGCGGCGTGCCGCTGAAATCCGGCACCGTTCTGGTCTGTCGGAGTTGCGGCTGGTATGCGGGGTCGGGCACTTATCTGGAGGTCGACCCAGATTGGGAGATCGAACCCGACCCAACGGATAATACTGAATCGCAGGCTCAGCCTTCGCACGTCAAAGTCTGGCTGGATTTGATACCTTGGTGGGGTTGGGTGCTCGTCGCCAGCGGGTTGGCAGTCGTGGCGGAAAGTATTATCGCCCGGCTAACCACGCCCTCGGGCCTGGGCGACTTACGCACGACCTGGTCGCTTACCCAGCTTGTCATCGGCACGATCCTGGTGGCTGGTTGCCACCTCTTCAACTTCGTGGTGCAAGCGGCCGAGGACACCGACTTAGGCGTGATGGACGTCCTGCTGAAGCCGTTCAATGCCTGGCTCCGGGCATTTGACCGATTGCCGACTCGATTGTGGGTGGTCGACGGCGCGTTGGTTGGATTGACGGCGGTCATCATGTCCCTCGCCGTGATCGGCGCGATCCCCTACGACCGCCTGTGGGACTGGGGGTTCACGCCGCCACCGAAACAAGACCTGATGGGTGCCGTCATGGACCGCGCAAAACAGATCGATGAGGGTGGAGCGGATAATCTCGAAGACGCAATTGGCGATTTCGCTGGCCAGGCGGGCGTTGATGGTGAGACGGCCGAAACAAAGCCGGCCCCTCCACCGAAACGCAATAAGATCGACTGTGTGATCCTCGGTTACCGCGTCGGCAACGATGGGCGGCTGTCCCAGTTGATTTTGGGCACAGCCCAACTCGGCAGGCTCGTGTACGCTGGCAACGTGGCTCCGGAGTTCGGCGACAAAGAGGCCGGCGATCTGCTGCAACTGCTCGCCGCGGCCCGGTCTCATCAGCCGTTTATTCCTATCGGGGCGGATGCAATTTGGGTGAAGCCGGCCTACACTTGCCGCGTCACGTATGTCGAGCAAGAGCCGACAGGCCGGCTGATTAGCATAAAATGGGATACGCTGCTGGGCACAATCCGACTGTAGGAAATTAGGATTCATTCCGCTATCGAGCATCATGTTGTCACGTTATGCTCGGTTGAATGGACCTGGATTGGGACCGTTCCTCCGACTTGTTTATTCCTTCGACCGCCCGGCGTGCCAAATTGCCGGCTGGCGTCGGCCGCTCCCCATCGCGATTCTTTCCGCCGCCCACCGCCACCACGCCCGATGGCATGCTGTGCATTGGCGGCCGGCTGTTTCCCGAATGGCTGCTTGACGCGTACCGCCACGGGATATTTCCCTGGCCCATGTGGGACATCCGCCCGATGGTTTGGTGGTCGCCCGATCCGCGAGCGATCCTCGAATTCGCTGGGTTTCACACCTCTCGCCGACTCGCCCGCACCCTCCGCAGCGGCAAGTTCGAAGCGACGTGCAACCGCGATTTCACTGGCGTGATTCGCGGCTGCGCTACGGCCAACGGCCGCATTGGCGAAACCTGGCTCACACCAGAGATGATTGCGGCATACGAAGAGATGCACGTGATTGGCCATGCTCACAGCGTCGAAGTCTGGCACGGGGGCGAACTGGCCGGCGGCACCTATGGCGTCTCGGTCGGCGGTCTGTTCGCTGCCGAGAGCATGTTTTATCGAGTCCGCGACGCCTCCAAGGTCGCGCTCGCGCATTTGGTTGCACACTTGCGAGCGAGGCAATTCAGGCTGCTCGACGTTCAACAGTGGACACCCCACACTGGCCGGCTGGGGGCAATAGAAATTACCCGAAACGAGTATCTACAACGGCTGGCGACAGTGGTCGATCTACCAGTTACGTTTGGCAACGAACTTGAGGGCGATCCACGGCAAGGGCACGGCTCCTGACGAGCCAATTCATTGCAGGCGGCGCAGCTCGGCAACGACTCAGTAGGAGTTATTCCCTGCCGAGTCCGATTTCGCCGACAACCCGCATCGGAGGGATTCGACGCGTTCAGACGTCCACCATTCGTGAAATGCTTGTATCTGCTCCGCAAGTTGGGCTGTATCTCGCCGGACCAATTGATCGAGTGCAAGTTTGTTGTCCTCGCCACTCGTTGCCGCACTCCACTCGCGCAAATGCCGGGCACCTACCACATGGTCATTGATCTTGCCTAGCCGCTCCTGCAGTTCTTCCACAACCGGATAATGCTCGCTGCGCAGCTCCGGGCCAAAGGCCGGTGCCAGCAGTTCGATGGCATAACGGAGCGCCTTGCCGCGAATTCTTAGTTGGTGTAAGGCCGCCGTGTCGCCCATGTCGCTGGGAATCGCGGCAAAGAAGCCGATCGCAGTCTCGGCGAGCCGATCCCTTGCCCAACTGCGGAAATCGGACGGCTGCTGCGACTTGTTCGCTTTGCCGTTTCTCGGGCTGATGCGGTCGAGCAATTGTCGCACATGGCGTATCAGGCGATCCTTATGACGCAAATGCTCGTCAATTATAACGATTGCCGGTTGAGCGGCAGTGCGGCGCGAAGCAATTTCGTCCAAGAGCTGGCTGCCGCCGTCGGACAGTTCCCTCCGAAACCGCTCGGCCAGGACATCCAGATCGCGGGCCGCACCGGCGGCGCGCCGAATTTTCTTGAGCCGCTTCTTTACCCAGCGGGATTTCTTAGCCGGCAGCCAGTCGCAATAAAGTCGCAAGGCAGCCACGGCCCGCCGCGTGCTGACTCGCAACTGGTGGACGTATTCGACGTCTTGCTCGGCCTGGGCGGCCGCGAGCGGCAACCAATGGCTAACGGCCGCCAGCCGCGACGAAAGCGACAGCTTTGCCGCCTCCGCCACGCTGCCTTCGGGACGGATCCCTTCGACCCACTTGCTACCCAGGTTCATTCCCGTTCTTTACGCTATAAGCGGCTGGAGCACGTTGCGGGAAATCCTTAGCGACCGCTTCCGGGCTTCTAGGTCTTCAGAAAAAGCCTCATCCTCGACTTCGACGCACACCGGTCCATTGTAACCGGCATCGGTCAATGCACCGATCCATTGGCCCCAGTTCACATCGCCAAAGCCGGGAATCTTGGCCGTGCTCCGCAGCATGGGCGGCTCGAGCGAACCAACATCGTTGAGTTTGTGGAAGTCAATCCGCATATCCTTGGCATGGGTGTGGAAAATCCGCGGGCCAAACTCACGGATCGGCGCGATCGGGTCCATAAGTTGCATCACCAGGTGTGAAGGATCGTAGTTCAGCCCAAAATTGGGCGACTGAATCACTTCAAACATCCGTCGCCAGATTGCCGGGGTTCGGGCCAGATTGACGCCGAAAGGCCAAGTGCGGGCAAACAGCATTGGGCAATTTTCGATGCCGATCTTTACGCCCCGTTCTTCGGCATGGCGAATGATGTCCGGCCAGACTTGCTCATACTTCTTGAAATTCTCTTCCAGCGGCGCATGATGGTCGGCGCCGATAAAGCCATTGACATTGGCAAGTCCAAGAAGCGGCGCGGCATCGATCACCTTGCGAAAGTGCGCCCGAACCATCTCGGCCTCGCCGGTATCACCACAGAGGGCGTTGGCATAGTAACCCAAGGCGGATATACCGACTCGATACTTTTCGCATAACGCCCGAATATCGTCAGCACGGGCCTGAGTAAATCCGTCCACATTGATGTGGCATACGCCGCCATACCGGCGGTCGCGAACGTCCTGCGGCCAACACATCACCTCGACGCACTGATAACCCTCGCTGGCGGCATAGGCCAGCACTTGCTCCAACGGCAAATCGCCCAAAATGGCAGTGACAAATCCGAGTTGCATGGAAGGAAAGGGGGAATGAGGTCAAAGGTCAGGAAACGGTTGATTGTATCCTAGCCGCGGCCCAGCATCTACCAGCCCATCACGCCGCAGGCGTCTTGCGCACGTTTCAACACGGCAGCCGCCTTCTTGCGGGCCTTTGCCGCGCCGTCGCCAACGACTTCGCGGATGCGGGCCGGATGAGCAGCAAGCTCCGCGCGCCGAGCACGCGGTTCCGAAAAGAACTTCTCGGCCGCGTCCGCCAGGGCCTTCTTCACTTCGCCGTAACCAAAGCCGCCTCGGCGATAGAGCGAGGCCATCGCCTCACGGTCCGATTCACCGACCACCAAGGAATACAGATCATACAGCACGTCGCCAACCGGTTCTTTTGGCTCGTCCATTGGCCGCGAGTCCGTCACGATCCGCATGATTTGTTTCCGCTGTACCTTGGCGTCCTCGAACACAGCCAATGTGTTGTTGTAGCTCTTCGACATTTTCTCGCCATCGGTACCGGGCACTCGGGACGATGTGTCGAGAACGTGCGCCTTGGGCATCACAAACACGTCGCCATACTCGTGATTGAAGCTCCCCGCCAGGTCGCGGCAGACTTCGATGTGCTGCACCTGATCTTCGCCCACCGGCACGGTGTCGCTATCGTAAGCGAGGATGTCGGCCGCCTGCAGCACAGGGTACGTGAACAAGCCGGCGTCGGCTGAGATCCCCTTGGCCTTCTTGTCTTTGAAGGCGTGACAACGCTCCAGAAGCCCCAGCGGCGCGCCGGTCATTAGCAGCCAGCACAACTCGCTCACTTCGGGCACGTCGGACTGCACGAACAGAGTTGCTTTGTTCGGATCAAGCCCAAGTGCTAGCAAGTCGATCGCGATATCGAGCGTCCACTGGCGGAGCTTGTCGCGGTCGCGCACGGTAGTGAACGCATGCAGGTTGGCAATGAAGTAGAATGCCTGCTCTTTCTCCTGCAAGGCAATATATTGGCGAATCGCGCCGAAGTAATTGCCCCAATGGATCGGCCCCGTCGGTTGAATGCCACTTAGTACACGCATAGCTATTATCCTCGTTCCCACGTTCTGCGCGGGGACGCAATATGTCGACGCTCCGCGTCGAACAGGTTCGCAATCGCCGCGGAGCGGCTGGAAACGAGGTCACATTTTCAACGTTCCCACCACGTCCGCCACACAGATCGCCCCCGTCGCGACCAGCGCCTCCGGCAACGCGTCGAGCACTTCCATCGAGGCTCTAGGATTGTAAAAGTTAACGGTGCCAAGTTGAACGGCCGACGCGCCGGCAACAAAAAATTCCATCACGTCGTCAATCGTGGCAATGCCGCCGATGCCGATAATCGGCGTTTCGACAGCCTGGGCCGCCTGGTAAACGGCCCGGAGGGCGATGGGCTTGATGGCAGGGCCGCTGAGGCCCCCCATTCCGTTGCCCAACAGTGGCCGCCGTCGTCGCCAATCGACGGCCATGCCCAGGCAAGTGTTGATCAGCGAGATAGCATCGGCCCCGCCCGCCGCAGCGGCCCGGGCGAGTTGCGGAATGCTGGTGACGTTCGGCGTAAGCTTGGCGATGATCGGTGTCAGCGTGGCGGTTCGACAATCGGCCACGAGACGTTCGCACATGGCCGCGTCGGTGCCGAAATCGACCCCGCCCGAGACATTTGGGCAAGAGATGTTCAACTCGATTGCGGCGATCCCGGCCTGCCCGGCGAGGCGCGCCGCCATCCGCACGAATTCTTCTTGGTTCCGTCCGGCAATGCTAACAATGATCGGCACGCCAAGGCCCGCCAGGTACGGCAGATGATGGGCCACAAACTCCTCGATGCCGTCGTTATCAAGGCCGATCGAGTTCAGCATTCCGGACGCGGTTTCGATCGTCCGCCAGGGCGCGTTTCCGGCGCGCGGCTCCTGTGTGATCGTTTTCGGCAAGATGCCTCCCAACCGGCGGATATCAACGAGGCCTTCCATCTCGCGGGCATAACCGAATGTGCCCGAGGCGACCAGCACCGGATTCGGCAGTCGCAACCGCCCAAGCTGTACGGAGAGATCGACGGCAGTCGGTGATTGCTGGACGACACGCATCAAAGCACCACGAAATTCAATGGACAGAGCAGTGCGAGTCAGCCGGCCGCGGCC
>JAKEGR010000253.1 GCA_022615465.1 Planctomycetota bacterium
AGGCGGTCATCGTCGTGGCCGTCGCCGCCACCAGGAATTGGCGTCGGCCGAACTCAAATTGGCGCCCGGGTCTAATGAGGACCCGGCAGCGCGGGCGCCGATCCAATTCACAGGTATTCGACCCATCCCAATTCTTCAAGTTTCTTGACCACCTGGCGGATTTGTTCTTCGTCGTGCTTGCTAGCCACCAGCGTGGCGTTCGGCGTGTGGATCACGATGCAATCCTTCAGACCCAGCGTGACGACCAAGTGATGCTCATCCGTGCGGACGATGGCGCCTTCTGTCTGCAGGCCGAGGTGCTTGCCAACGATCGTGTTGCCATTCTTGTCGGTCCCTGCAAGCCGCGCCAGCGACTGCCAGCCGCCCAGGTCGTCCCATTCAAACGGTGACTCGATCACGGCCACGTCGGTGGCCTGTTCCATAACCGCGAAATCTATCGAAATGCCCTTGATCGCAGAGAACTCCTGCTCAAATACGGCGTCTCTATCTAACGCATCCCAATGCTTGACGATCGTTTCCAACCGACGCACCATCTCCGGTTCCCGCTCGCGGAGCGCGCTGAGAATTGTGGCCGCCCGCCACACGAAGATACCCGAGTTCCAGTAATACTCGCCTGATGCCACATACTTCTCTGCCGTCGCAGCGTCCGGCTTCTCCTTGAATCGCTGGACAACATACGCAGCCGCGGCGAACCGGGGCCTCTCCGGCCCCGTCGGCCGCCGGAGCGGTTCGCCACGATGGATGTAACCAAACACTTCGGCCGGGTAGCTCGGCTTGATCCCGAACGTGACAATCCGGCTCGGCGTTTCGTCGACCAGTTTTTCCGCTTGACGCAACGCAGCCCGAAACTTTTCAACCGGTCGGATCACGTGATCGGCCGGCATCACGGCCAGTGTCGCCTCGGGATCGGTGCGACCTATCAACAACGCCGCCAGACCGATGCAAGGCGCCGTGTCGCGCTTGCACGGCTCGCCGACGATTGACGCGGCCGGCAACTCTGGAAGCTGCTTCCGCACGGCCTCCACCAGCCGTCGATTGGTCACCACGAGCCGCCGCTCGTTCGGCACCAAATCGCCCAGCCGATCCAGCGTCTGGCGGAGCATTGTCACGTCGCCCACAAGCCGCAGCAGTTGCTTCGGCATGTCGTTGCGGCTGGCCGGCCAGAAACGGGTGCCGGTTCCGCCGGCCATCACTATTGCGTGAAGCATGGGAGAGAAAGCGCGAGGGTTAGGGGTCGGGTGGCAGGGACGTCGAGACCGCTTCAGCGGTCAGTCTCTCTAGCATACCCGAGAGCTCACGCACCGCGCAAGCCGGATCAACTGCTTCTGACACCGCCGCCCCCACGGCAACACGCGAGACGCCCGTTGCCAGCACCTCGGGCAGATTTTCCGCCGAAATGCCGCCGATGGCAAACGTTGGCAGGCGGATCTCCGACGCCACCTCGCGCAAATAGTCCAAGCCGGATAACTTGTCGAACGCCTTTGTCTGCGACGGATAGGTCGGGCCAGCCCCCAGATAATTCGCCCCGTCCAGCACCGCCGCCCGGGCTTGCTCGATGTTGTGAGTTGAAACGCCGACCAGCATCCGCGTGCCGACGACCGACCGCGCATCCTTCACGCTCAAATCTTTCTGGCCCAGGTGAACGCCATCGGCGTCTACGGCCGCGGCGATGTCCGCCCGATCATTGACCACGGCAAGCGTCGGCTTCCCTCGCGTGAACTGCCGCAATAACCGCGCGCGGTTGACGAGTTCGCGGTCATCAAGTCGCTTGTCGCGCAACTGGATCATGCCCGCGCCTGCTTCCACCAGTGCCGCAACGAGCCGCTCGAACTCCTCGATCGAACGCCGCCCGTCCATCAGAACGCACAGATGCACGCCGTCAAGACGGTCTCGGCTCGACCGGCCTACGTCGATCGCTTTTTCCAGCGTGTACAACTGGTAACGCAGCGATTCGATGCGGCGGGCAAACTCTGGGTTGATCAATTTGCCATATTCCTCCAGACTGCGGAGCGATTGCTCCGTCCGTTTCAAGCTGGCGGCACAGACATCCCACGAATTGGCACGGTTTCGTTCACCGGTGGTCGAGATGCCGGTGCCGACATCGGCAAGCGTGTCGCGAGCCGCATGACGGTCAGCAACAGGAATTGCCGTGCCGACTTCCGCCAGTTCATGCCGCAGCCGCTTGGCTTCGTGAGTCAGAAACACGTCGTCGAGCACGAATCGCAGATAGTCCTCAACCACTCGTAGTCCCTCGCCGGCCCGGTTGTGTGAAGCGTCGAGGATGCGAAGCAACGAAGCAGAGGACATCGAATTGCACCAACACCATCTGGCCAGCCGTCTGGGTCAAAGGCCGGCCACCTGCCGCCAGGCAGACAACGGGGCCGCCGCCGGCTGAAATGAAGAAATTTTCCAACTCGGTCGATCATACTGTTGTTCCGAACGTAGTGATAGCATCGGATCGTCACGGCGAAACGACCATAAGACCGTTGCGTCCGAATGGTAACGCGATGATGCTCATCTCCGGCACCCGCCGGAACCGGGAATAGCCGGCGACGGGTCGATACTCCCGAAACAGCGTCCATCCACCTGCCATGACTTCAATTGCCCCTTCGGTTGCCTTGAATCAGGGTAGTGCGGGGGCTACACTTTGGGAGCATTTCACCTCGGGTGGTGCGATTCGCCATTTTGGGGAGCAGTGGAGCAGCGGCTCTCGCGATCGGATCAACGGCCCACAGGGGGGAGGTTGTTATCGGGATCGCTTTGGCTTGTGAGGAACACGGCGGGGTTGGGCGCAGCGTGACCGAGCGGATACGATGGGCTACGTGATCGGGGCAATGCACAATATGTTGGATTGGCTTTTCTGCCGTGAATCGCCTAATTGCTCCGGGAAGGCCCCAGGCTCTGCCCGTGGGCTCCGGGGGTTTGACAATTCCTTTCCGGTCGAAAAACCATCCGACCTCCTGAGCCATTCCAGTTTTGACCATTTGCATACAATTACAACGAGTTACGGCACCAGACGCTGACGAACTGTCGCTCGTGAGCAAGCCAACCGGAGACGGAAATGTACGAACGATTTACTGATCGAGCACGAAAAGTGATGCAGCTCGCCAACCAGGAGGCGCAGCGGTTCAATCACGAATATATTGGCACCGAGCATGTGCTGCTGGGTCTCATCAAAGAAGGCAGCGGCGTAGCCGCCAACGTACTCAAGAACCTGGACGTCGATCTTCGGAAGATCCGGCTCGAAGTCGAAAAGCTCGTCCAAAGCGGTCCGGACATGGTCACCATGGGCAAGCTCCCCCAGACGCCGCGGGCCAAGAAGGTTATCGAGTACTCCATGGAAGAAGCCCGCAACCTGAACCACAACTATGTGGGCACTGAGCACATTCTGCTCGGCCTGCTGCGCGAGCAAGAAGGCGTGGCAGCCCAGGTGCTCATGAACCTCGGCTTGAAGCTGGAAGACGTCCGCGAGGAAGTTCTCAACCTCCTCGGTCACGGCATCGAAGGCGCTGAGGGCGAGCGGGGCGGACGCGGCGGCGGTGGCGGCGGCGGTGGCGAAGAAGGCACCGAAGGCCGCAAGAGCCGCAGCAAGACACCAGCACTCGACAGCTTTGGCCGCGACCTCACCGAGCTCGCCCGCCAGAAGAAGCTCGACCCGGTCATTGGCCGCGAAAACGAGATTGAGCGGGCAATCCAAATCCTCTGCCGCCGCACCAAGAACAACCCAGTGCTGTTGGGCGAGGCGGGCGTCGGCAAGACGGCGATCGTCGAGGGTTTCGCGCAGCTTGTTGTCGAAGGCAACGTGCCCGAGTTGCTGTTGGATCGCCGTATCGTGGTGCTGGATCTCGCGATGATGGTCGCCGGCACGAAGTACCGCGGCCAGTTTGAAGAGCGGATCAAAGCGGTAATGAACGAAGTCCGTCGAGCGAAGAACACGATCCTGTTCATTGACGAGTTGCACACGCTTGTCGGTGCCGGCGGTGCGGAAGGGGCGATCGATGCCTCGAACGTGCTCAAGCCAGCGCTTGCCCGTGGTGAAATTCAGTGCATCGGCGCCACGACGCTGGATGAGTATCGCAAGTACATCGAGAAGGACTCGGCCCTTGCACGCCGGTTCCAGGAGATCCTCATTGAGCCAACGTCGCCCGCGGATACGATCGAGATTCTCCGGGGTCTGCGCGATCGGTACGAGGAGCATCACCATGTGCAGATTACCGACGACGCGATTCAATCGGCCGTTGAGCTTTCAGACCGTTACATCACCGGTCGCTGTTTGCCCGACAAGGCGATCGATGTGATTGACGAGTCGGGCGCTCGGGTGCGGCTCAAGAGTATGTCGAAGCCGCCCAACTTGAAGGAGATCGACGACGAAGTAGAAGGCCTCAATCGCCAGAAGGAAGAGGCGGTGGCCAACCAGAACTTCGAGCAGGCAGCCAAGCTCCGCGATCAGGCCGATAAGCTCAAGAAAAAGAAGCAGCAGATCACCAAGGAATGGCGAGAGAAATCTCGCGAGAATGGCGGCGTGGTCGACGAAGACGTCATTGCCGAAGTCGTGTCAAAAATGACCGGCATCCCGCTGACGCGGATGACGACCGAAGATAGTCTCCGCCTGATGCAAATGGAAGATGA
>JAKEGR010000003.1 GCA_022615465.1 Planctomycetota bacterium
AAAAACATGCTGCAGATGCGGATGATCAACCTGATGTTTTCGATCATCATCGCGGCCAGCGTGGTCTACAATGGTGCGAGAATCTCGCTCTCCGAACGCAGCCGCGAATTGGCCACCTTGCGCGTGGTCGGCTTTACGCGGGCCGAAATTTCGACCATCCTGTTAGGTGAAATCTGGACCGTCACGATCCTGGCCGTGCCGTTTGGCCTGGTGATGGGCTATTGGTCCGCATATGGTCTCGCGCTGTATTTGGAGCAAGAAGTGTTTCGATTCCCGTTCGTCATTGAGAATTCCACGTATGGCCTGGCAACGAGTGTCGTACTGGCCGCATCGATCCTCTCGGCGCTGGCCGTTCGCAGCCGGCTCGACCACCTTGACCTGATTGCCGTCTTGAAATCGCGCGAGTGAGCGAATCCGAATCTCCCCGTTCCCTATCCCCCGATACCTGTCTTCTTTGCTCGATGCGTAACCTTGGCAGCAAGCTGTTCGTCCTCCTGGTGCTCGCCGTGATTGCGGCCGGCTTGGGGTATGCCTTCCTTCCGCAGCCCGTCGACGTGGATCTCGATCAGGTCAAACGCGGTACGCTGCTGGTGACGGTCGATGAAGACGGCAAGACGCGAATCCGCGAGAAGTACGTGGTGTCAGCCCCGCTCACTGGCCGGATATTGCGCATCCACATGGATCCCGGAGACGAAGTCACCGCCGGAAAAACACTGCTTACCATGATTGAGCCACGCGATCCGGAGTTGCTCGACGCCCGCGCGGTCACGCAGGCCGAAGCCCGCGTCAAAGCGGCCGAGGCGTCTCTGCGACAAATGGAGCCTCTGCTGGAGGATGCCCGCGCCGCCCAGGCCTACGCCGAGGCGGAAATGCAGCGCACCCGCAAGGCAGCAACCAGCAATGCGGTCTCACGCAGCGAGTTGGAGCAGGCGGAACTCGTCTATCGCCAACGCAGCGAGGCGCTCCGCTCCGCCCGAATTGCCGAGGAGATCGCCCGCTTTGAGTTGCAACAAGCCGAGGCCGCGTTGATCCGCTCGCGGCCGCGCTCTGAGAACGATGCGGCTTCGCCGAATCCTGAGAATGACTCGGCCGATGGCGGCAGCAAGACCGACGGCGCCGTCCCCGCCGAATTGCCGAACGGCAACGGGAGTTGGAACTTTCCGATCTATGCGCCGATCTCTGGCCGCGTCCTCCGCGTCTTTCAGGAGAGCGCCGCCGTCGTCACGCCCGGCATCCCCCTTGTCGAGTTGGGTGATCCACGCGATTTGGAAGTGGAGGTCGACGTGCTGTCGCGAGATGCCGTGAAGATCAACCCCGGGGATCACGTGCTCTTGGAACATTGGGGTGGAGATCGGCCGCTCGACGGCCGAATCCGGTTAGTGGAACCGTCGGCATTCACCAAAATCTCCACGCTTGGCGTTGAAGAGCAGCGCGTCTATGCCATCGTCGATCTGGTCGATCCACCGGAGGATCGCAGTACGCTTGGTGACGGCTTTCGTGTCGAAGCGCGGATCATTATCGATGAAGCTGCCAGCACGCTCATGGTGCCCACGAGTGCGCTGTTCCGCATCGGCGGCAATTCGGCCGTCTTTCTCGTGAAGGACGGTGCCGTTCATCAACAGACTGTCCAGATCGGCCGGCAGAATGGGCTTCATGCCGAAGTCCTCGACGGCTTGCAGGAGGGCGATCTGGTCGTCGTCCACCCGAGCGATCAAGTCGAAGAAGGCGTCTCCGCGCGCCAAAGGTGACGCGGTTCGCCGATTTCTTGCCGTTTCAGCGAAGGGAGTGGTTGTAGGGGTTGTGCCTGTCGGGCGCGCTTTACGGCGTTTCTTTCCAGCGCGTGAACTGTCTGGAACGAATGGGATTCCGCACATTCGTTGGCTAGGCGCTGCTCGACGAGTCGCGGCGGACAATTCGCCCCAACCGGCCGAATCGCGACCTAGACTTCCGTGACGTAGCTTGGGTCGCGACGCATGGCCGGCCGCGATTCGGTTGTACCAATTTCCTTTGCAAGAGACAGAGGTGCGTACGATGTCCCGTCCTCAGCGCCGCAAGCAATTCGTTGATTCCCATGTCCAGGGCGCCCTTGTCCGCCGGATTCTATTCCATTGGACCGTGTTCCTGTTGGTCAGCTTCGTGGTGTCGTTCTTGTTGCAGGTATTGTCGAATCCGTTTCGCCCGCTGAGCGAGCAGATACAGCAGTTGTGGGGAACCCACGGCCCGTTTCTGCTGGTCGTTGTGTTCATGCTTCCGGTTTTCATGATCGACACGATCAAGATCAGCCAGCGATTTGCCGGACCGATCTTTAGCCTGCGTCGTGCGATGCAAAACGTTGCCAGCGGCGAGGCCCCGCGGCCGATCAAGTTCCGTGAGGACGATTTCTGGCCTGACCTGGCCGAGGATTACAACGCGATGTTGCGGAAACTGGCGCCCTCCGCCATGAATGGGCAAGCAGGCGAGGAAGAAAAGCAGTCGGTTGCCTCTTCCGTCTGATGAAACCAAGTCGTCTCTGCTTCGTCGGACCCAAATCACACGGATTTCTTGAATACGGGGAATGGTTCTCATGCCTGTTGAAGTAACTTCCGGAAAAACGAGAAACCGTCGATCGCCGCCGCGCCGAGGCCTGGCCGCCGCAGAATTCGCGGTCTGCCTGCCGGTGGTCGTGCTGATCGTGATGGCGACCATCGAGGCCTGCTCGATGGTGTTTCTCAAGCAAACGCTCACCGTGGCCGCCTACGAAGGCGCTCGCACCGCGCTGACGCCGGCCGCGACGGCCAGCACGGTCGAGACAACTTGCGGACAAATCCTCAGCGACCGCTGGGTCGAAGGCGCAACAGTTACCGTTCGTCCTTCCGACATCGCGGCCCTCGAGCCGGGCGATTTTGTCGATGTCACGGTGACGGCCCCGTGCGATCGCAATTCGGTCGTTCCGAATGCCTTTTATCGCGGCCGAACCCTGTCGGGCACGGTTTCGATGATGATTGAGAATTAGAGCACTTCCCAAATTCGTGTCCGACCACCCATCGGCGCGATGGTCCATTTCAGTTTGCCTACGCCAACATCCTGGACTCGAAACATCATGTTACACAAACACACGCATTCAAGGTCGCGAGCCGGCCGCCGCGGCGCAATGCTCATACTGATCGCCGTCTGCTTGCCGCTGTGCATCATCATGGCTGCTTTCGCCATCGATGTCGCCTGGATGCACTTGGCCCGCGCCGAGCTTCGCGCGGCGACCGACGCCGCCGCTCGCGCGGGCGCGAAGGAACTCAGCCTTTCCCAGAGCGTCGATGTGGCTCGCGATCGGGCCAAAGAGGTTGCAGGGCGGAACCAGGTGGCGGGCGATGCGCTGCTCCTGGCGGACGAAGACATTGAATTTGGCTCCTCGTCGCAGGCCAACGCGAGTTCGCGATTCCGGTTCACACCAGGAACCCCGCAGCCGAATGCCGTCCGCGTCCATGGGCGGCGGACGAATACTTCGGACTCCGGGCCGGTGGACCTGCTGTTCGCGGGTGCCTTGGGAGTCCGCGTCTTTGAGCCGGAACAACTTGCCGTGTCAACCCAGTTGGACCGCGACATCTGCCTGGTCGTGGATCGCTCGGGTTCGATGATGTGGACCTTGACGGGCGGCTCCAGTTACCCGCCAGGCACCAAGGCGTGCGACCCGCCACACCCCACACTGAGCCGGTGGGGCGCGCTGGCGATAGCGGTCGAGGCGTTCCTGGTCGAATTGGAAAAGACCATCCAGGTGGAGCACGTCGGGCTGGCAAGCTATTCGAGCAACACGACGGACTGCAAGATCACGTACAAGATATCGGAGATCAATTCCGATCTTACGAACGACTACTCGGTAATCCGCAGCAAAATGGCCGGTATTGGCAGCAAACCAGTAAAAGGCAGCACGGCCATCTCCGCCGGCATCGACAAAGGCATCACGGTTCTAACCGGCGCCAAGGTCCGGCCGCTTGCTGTTCGGACGATGATCTTGTTGACCGACGGCATCCATAATCTAGGCCCCGAGCCAGTCATCTCGGCCCGCAATGCCGCCACGAAGGACATCGTGATCCATACGATCACGTTCAGCAACGACGCCGACATCCGTCGGATGCAGGATGTGGCCGCGGCTACCGGCGGCCAGCACTTCCACGCCCCCACCACCCAGGAACTGGTAGCGATTTTCAAAAAGATCGCCGCGACATTGCCGGTGATGCTGACGGAATAACCTGGAGAAGTTGCCGTGAAAACCATATGTCTTGGACAGTTTGCCCGGCATCGTAGCCGCCACTTGCGGCGCCAGGGTGTGACGGCGGTCGAGTTTGCCGTCACCGCGCCGGTGTTCTTTCTGTTTCTCTTGGCGGCGTTTGAGTTTGGCTGGTTCAATGTGATCCGCCACACGGCCGACAACGCTGCCTACGAAGCGGCGCGGATTGCCATGGTCCCCGGCGCCACGGCTGCCGAAGCGGTTGCGACCGCCGAAGGCCTGCTGAATGTCGTCGGCACGCGCGGAACGAGAGTTACCGTCACTCCCGCCACGCTGACGGCCGACACCGACGAGATCACTGTCACGATCGAAGTGCCCATGGACCGGAACGGCCTGATCGTGCCCCGGTTCACGAAGAGCAAGACCCTGCGCAGTTCTTCGACGCTCCGGACCGAACGAGCAGAGTGAGTCCCACCGCGCCGAGCACTAGCAAAACGCCGCTCGCAGGCTCGGGCACTCCCGCCGTGCTTCCAGTCGCGGCACCGGCGGCCGGCATCGCGCCGAAGTGGTTCTTCCACACCAGGTAGTCGTCTGCGTCGATGCTGCCATTTCCGTTGCCGTCGGCGGCCAGGCTGCTCCCCTCTGCGCCGAGCGAGTTGCGCCACACGGTGTAATCGGCCGCGTCGACGGTGCCATTACGGTTGTAGTCGCCGGGCACCGGAACGCTTGCCGCTTCGAAATGGTCGCGCCAGATGGTGTAGTCGGCCGCGTCGATTGCACCGTTGCCGTTGCCGTCGGCAGCCAGGCTTGCCCCTTCCTGGCCAAACGCGTCGCGCCACAGGTTGTAGTCCGCGATGTCGACGTTGCCGTTGCCGTTGTAGTCGCCGATTGTGCCGGGCTGCACCACGTCGAACGATGGGCTAAGGTCGAAAACCACCTTGCCGACGTCCCCTTCCTCGAAGAACTGCCGGAAGTCGAAGTGCGCCGTTTCAATGGGTCCAGGGTTGGGATCCCCTTGTCCGCCGCCGAGAATGGCGTCCAGGTCGACCCAGCCGCTCGTGAGGAGATCAGAGCCAAGTACGCCGTCGATGTCAGGATGAATGTCGACGATCAGCACGCTCAAGAGTGAGTCGAGGCGCCAAATCAGATCGACGCCCTGCTCCGTCGTCACAGAGAAGCGATCGATCAAGAAGACGGGCGCTTCGATCGTGCCGCCGATACCGCCAATGGGCAGCGTTCCTTCGTTTTGCTCGTCGCCGGCGCCGAACTGGCCGTCGCCGTTCGAGTCGAGTCCGAGTTGCGCGGCGATCGTCGGAGAAATGAAGCTGATCGCGGCGCCCGTGTCGAGGATAAACGAACCCGTCGCCTCCAGGCCGCCGAAGCCGACCGTCATGTCCAGCACCGGAATGGGCGACGACGTTGGTAGCGGCGGGTCGCCCACAACGTCGAACCGCCTGGCGTGGATCGGCAGGCTGTAGCGATGGCCGTTCGAGGTGGGCAGTGAATTCGAGAATCGCACGTCGAGCGGCAAGATGTCGAAAATGTCCACGATGTCGGCCCACACCGTTTCGTCGAGCGAGACGACGCCTCCAACCATGCCCGGCATGCCCACCAGGCCGTTCACGCCAAAGAGATCGGGGAATTGCCCCGACATGATCCGAGTGCTTGGCAACGAAAACGTGCCGCCGCCGTCGTCGGTCAGTTGAACGATGTAGGGGGCTGATACGTCCAACTCGCTAAAGCCGGCGACCCCTTGCTCAAGCACCGTGTTTTCGGTGACGTAGCCGTTGCTCCGCAGCTCGCTCTCGGCATCGTTCATGGCGATGATGCTGGTCGCGCCGGTGTCGAGCAGGAAACGGTTTGTAAGCCCAAACGTGCCGCCGCTGTCCGGGCCGAGCGAGACGCCGCTGCCGCTGTTCTCCAGCAGCTCGAACGTAATGCCGGGCTGGTCGAAGGCGAAATCGTCCTTGACGCCCATATCGATCCAGGGTCGGGAAGCAGCAACGCGCGAACCGAGAACCAGATCGCCGAATAAGAGAAAAAGCGTTGCCGCGAGAATCCGCCCGTTCATTGCCCCATTCCCCTTCCAGCGTTCAGGGTAGGCGAAACGGAAATCGGCGTCAAGAAAACGGACTACCCCACCGCTGGCCGACCGATGCTATGGTACACGAAGCCTAGCCGCTCCATCGTCCACGGCTCGTAGAGATTGCGGCCGTCGAACACCACGGGCGACCGCATCTGCTGAAACATCGCTTTGAACTCGGGCCGCTGGTAGTCGCCCCATTCGGTCATGATGGCCAGGGCGTCGGCGCCCTCCAACGCCTTCATCGGCTTGGCGCAATAAGTCAACTTCTCCCCGTACTGCGCACGCACATTGTCCATTGCCTCGGGATCGTGGACGTGTACTTTGGCCCCTTGCTCCAGCAGCCAATCGATCAGCACTAACGCCGGCGCCTCGCGGATGTCGTCGGTCCGCGGCTTGAAAGCCAGACCCCAGATGGCGATCGTCTTGCCGCGCAGTTTGCCGTCGAAGTGGGTTTCGATCTTGTCGATCATCACCCGCTTTTGCCGATCGTTTACTTCGTCGACGGCCTGCAGCATCTGCGGCGTGACGCCATGTTCGTTGGCCATCTGCACCAGCGCCCGAACATCTTTCGGGAAGCAACTCCCGCCATAGCCCACGCCGGGGAACAGGAATGCGAAACCGATCCGGCTGTCATGGCCGATGCCGCGGCGGACGTCGTTGATGTCGCCGCCCATCCGCTCGCACAGGTTGGCCATTTCGTTGATGAAGCTGATCTTCGTCGACAGCAGTGCGTTGGCCACGTACTTCGTCATCTCCGCGCTCTCCGGTGACATCGCCAGGAAAGGTTTCTCGGTGCGCAGGAACGGCTTGTAGAGTTGGTGCAACACCTCGCCCACTTCCGGCCGGCGGACGCCGACCACCACGCGGTCGGGTTTCATGAAATCCTCGATCGCCGAACCCTCCTTCAAAAACTCGGGATTGCTGGCGACGTCGCAATCGCGGCCAGTTTGCTCTCTCAATCGCTGGTCGAGAATCGCGTTTGTGCCGACCGGCACGGTGCTCTTGGTGACGACAATGGCGTCTTTACGGAGATAAGCCGCGATGCCGTCGACGACCGACCACAGGGCCGACAGGTCTGCCGCCCCGGTGTCACTCTGCGGCGTGCCGACGGCCAGAAAAATGATCTCGGCCGGCTTGATGGCAGCGAACATATCCGTGGTGAATGTGAGCCGCTCGGCGGCCCGGTTGTGCTGGACCATCTCGGCCAGGCCCGGTTCGTAAATCGGTATCTCGCCCCGGTTGAGCCGGTCGATCTTGGCCTGGTCAATGTCGACGCAGATAACGTCGTTGCCGCTGTCGGCAAAGCAGGTTCCGGTGACCAGGCCCACGTAGCCGGTGCCAATCACTGTAATTTTCATGGGGAATCCGTCGAAACAGGTGAGTTGGATGCGGAACGATGAACAAGTCTTCCATCATAGTCGATCCATGCCAACGGTCGAGCGCGATCGACGCCCTTGGTGTGTGCTGACGGAAGTGGTGAGCAGATGTCGGTTGCTACGGCCGGACAAACCGATGCAAACCAATTTCTCCACGGCGGCCCGTTCGATGGAAGGGTGCGACGAAGTTGCTCCAAAGCACGTCTTCTGGTGCCAGCGCGCTTTGCCCGATCGTTACTACCGGTCGATTGTAGGGATCATTCTGGTTTTTTGGGCATCCGAGGCGATGAATTCCGCAAATTAGCCATTCTGCCACGCCGACGAATGAGTCAGGGTCTGTCCGATGAGTTTGGCAATGCCGCCAGTTGAAACCTCAGCACGCCAATCAACCCCCATGCCGGGCTGCCATCCGGTGGCCGGCGAAACACTCAATACCTGTCGTTGGAGTTACAAATCGTGACTATCAAGAAACAATTGGTGCCCGTCGTTCTGATAACCGGTCTATTTGCGCGACTCGCCTCGGCGGAGGATCCAAACAGCCTGCTCAGTATGCCGTTGTTTTTGCTGCCGAATGCGCAGGCAGACGATTTTGCGCTGACTAGTTTTGAGGAACCACCGTCAGAAGATTCAGCGCAAGCCGATGTGGCCGCGCCTGACGAATCCTGCGCGCCTGGTTGCGAATCGTGTGGCAATGCGCCTCCAAAACCTTGGAGCCTGCCGCAACCTTGTCTGCTTCAGAATCTCGGAATCAAGACGGGTGGCTGGCTCGAGCAAGGGATCACCTTCAACGGAAATGGCCAGGATGGCGGATTCAACGGACCCGTTGCCACGAACGACCTCGACGGCGAATACCAGATGAACCAAATGTGGCTCTATTTCACCCGACCGGCCGACAACGGCGGCTGCGGTTGGGCGCTTGGCGGCCATGTCGACATGATGTACGGAACGGACTGGCGGTTTGGCATCAATCACGGACTGGAGGACCGGATTAACGGCTTCGACCGCCAAACCTACGGATTGGTGATTCCCCAGGCGTATGTGGAAGTCGCCGTCAACGATTTGTCCGTTAAAATCGGGCACTTCGCCGCGATCCTCGACTACGAAGTCGTGCCGGCGATTATGAATCCGTTCTACTCACACTCCTATTCCTACGGCTACACAGTGCCGCAGTTGGTTACCGGGGTGCTGACCGATTACAAACTGGATTCGCAATGGTCCATTCAATCCGGCTTTACGCGAGGCTGGTCGATGTTTGAAGACTACAACGACGACCTGGACTTCATGGGCGGAGTGAAGTGGAAAAGCCTGGATGATCAGACCTCGTTGGCGTATGCACTCTCAACCGGCGCCCAAGACCCCGATGGCGAGAACAACCGTTTCGTCTACAGTTTCGTGGCGAAACAGAAGGTCACGAAAAAACTCCAATACGTTCTGGTCCATAACCTGGGCAATGAAGACGATGCCCTCCCGAACGCCGGCGGCGATGGCGAGTGGTACGGCATCAACCAGTACTTCTTGTACACCATCAATCCGTGCTGGCAAGCAAATCTCCGCGCCGAATGGCTACGCGACGACGACGGCGCCCGCGTCGCCGGGCCGGGAAATATCCCGGGCGTCCGGGCTTGGGACGGCCGCGGCTTTGCCGGCGATTTCTACGAGGTGACCGCGGGCCTCAATTGGCGGCCCCGCCCCAACGTCATCGTTCGCCCGGAGATCCGCTGGGACTGGTACGACGGACTGGCCGGCCCGACTGGCTTGCCCTTCGACAACGGACAGAGCGACGATCAGTTCCTGTTCGCGACCGATTTAATCCTGACCTTTTAGGCCGGGCAGCGTCATTTCAAGGGCGGCGGTTTGGGCAGGTCTTTCAGACACGCCAAGAATCGCTCCATGTGTTCCGCGGGCGGCGAGTAGTCGCTGAGCTTGCCGTCGAAATAGGCCTGGTAGCCGGTCAGGTCCATCAGGCCGTGGCCGGACCAGTTCATCAGAATAACCCGCTCTTTGCCCTCCTCCGTCGCGCGCTTCGCCTCGCGAATGGTTTGGGCAATGGCGTGAGACGTCTCCGGCGCGGGGATGAAGCCTTCCGTGTAGGCGAATGCAAGGGCCGCTTCGTAGCATTCAAGTTGAGGAATGGCCACCGCTTCAATCAGGCCCTCGCGAAGGACATGGCTTACCAGCGGCGCCATGCCGTGATACCGCAAGCCGCCCGCGTGAATCGGCGGCGGGACGAACGTGTGGCCGAGACTGTACATCGGCAAGAGCGGCGTCATCATGGCCACGTCGCCCGAATCGTACGCAAAGGGTCCGCGCGTCAGCGTCGGACATGATTCCGGTTCGGTGGCGACGATCCGCGCCTGGGTGGAACCGGCGATCTTGTCGGCGATAAACGGGAACGACAGACCGGCGAAGTTCGAACCGCCGCCGGCGCAGCCGATGATCACGTCGGGCGACGCACCGACGAGAGCCATCTGTTTTTTTGCCTCCAAACCAATGACCGTCTGGTGAAGCATGACATGGTTCAGCACGCTGCCGAGTGAATAGCGGGTCTTTTCATCGGCGACGGCCTGTTCCAGCGCTTCGCTGATCGCGATGCCCAGACTGCCGGGCGTTTCGGGATCCTCCGCGAGAATCCTGCGACCCGTTTCGGTCTCCATGCTGGGGCTTGCGACGCAATTGGCGCCCCAGGTTCGCATCATCATCTTGCGGAGCGGCTTTTGATCAAAACTGATCCGCACCATGAAAACCTTACACTCGATCCCGATGAGTTTGCAGGCGAACGCCATGGCGCTCCCCCACTGGCCGGCGCCCGTTTCGGTCGTCACGCGCTTGATGCCGAACTCCCTGTTGTAATACGCCTGGGCGACTGCCGTATTCGGCTTGTGACTTCCCGGGGGGGAAACCCCCTCGTTCTTGTAGTAGATCTTGGCGGGAGTCTTGAGGTGTTGTTCCAGACGCCGCGCTCGATACAACGGCGTGGGTCGCCATATCTTCAAGATGCCGAGCACTTCCTCCGGGATTTTGATCCAACGTTCCGTGCTGACCTCCTGCTCAATGAGGTTCATCGGAAAAACCGGTGCGAGGGCGTCCGGGCCGATCGGCGCGCCGTTCCGATCGACCGGCGGCGGCATCGGATGCGGCAAGTCGGCAGCCAGGTTGTACCACTGCCGCGGCAATTCGTCTTCGCCCAATACGATTTTGACCAATTCGCTCATGGATTGTTTCCTAAACGTTCGGCTATTCCGGAGT
>JAKEGR010000254.1 GCA_022615465.1 Planctomycetota bacterium
AACCGTTCCTCGATGCGTTCCATGTGGGGTGAACTGAACAGGCCCGTGCGGAAGCCAGCGGCCGTGAGCATGCCGGCCACCATCGCCGAAGTGGAGCCTTTCCCCTTGGTGCCCGCGACATGGATGATCTTCTTGCCGGCATCGGGCTGACCCAGCCGAGTCAGAAGTTGTCGCATCCGGTCGAGCTTGAGCTGCCGATCGAGGTATGGAATGACCGCCGTTCGCTCGTAATTGATCCGCCCCATCAGCCAGTCAATTGCGGCTTGACGGAAACAATCGTCTCGCCCTGTTGGCGTTGCGAAGTGGCTGTCGGCGGGAGAGGGCGAATCTGGCAATGCAGGGATACTCTCAATGCGAACTTGGGAACGGGGGAAAAACAACTTCTCCGCCATCCCCACCTCCAGGGGGGTGGCGCTCAATGCGCCCTCGCCGGTGCCAGTTTAGCCGCAATACAACGTGATCAACAGACTACGCACAAACAAAAAAACCTGCCCCGAACGACACGTCCGGGACAGGCTCTGGTTGAAGTTGAAGTCTTCCGCTTAGCGAACGAAGCTCGTACGAACTACTTCGCGGGCACGGCTGATCTTCGCATTCGGATCTGCCATTGGCATTGGCGGAATCGGCACCCGAGCGGAGGCCTCGGCGGGCTCGGCCGGGGCAGCCTCTTCTTGGACATCGTCGTTGCCATCGCAGCAATCCGCGCTGGCTTCGCAGCCGCACGAGGCTTCGCAGCCACAGCTTGCTTCACAGCAGGCGTTGCCACAACCGCAGCCACCTTTGAACAAGCCGGTCAGGCGGTCAAGAATGCCACAGCCGGAGCCACAGCCGCAGCTTGGCTCACAGCCGCACGAGGCTTCTTCTTCACAGCCGCAAGAGGCTTCTTCACAGCCGCACGATGCTTCGCAGCAGGCGTTGCCACAACCGCAGCCCTTGAACAGGCCGTCGAGCAGGCCGCAGCCGCCGCAGCTTGAGCAGGAATTGCAGCACGAGGCTTCTTCTTCACAGCCGCACGAGGCTTCGCAGCAGGCGTCGCCACAACCGCGACCTTTGAGGCAGTCGAACAGGCCGCCCAGGATGTGGTTGTTTCCACAGCCACAACCAGAGCTGCAGCTCGGTTCGCAGCCACACGAGGCTTCTTCTTCACAGCCACACGAGGCTTCGCAGCAGGCGTTGCCACAACCGCAGCCATTGAGGCCGTTGAACAGGCCGTCCAGGATGCCGCAGCCACCGCCACAGCCGCTCGAGCAGCTATCGCAGCAGTTGGCTTCGACGCCGCAAGACGCTTCCTCACAACAACTCGATTTTTCACAGCAACTACAGCTTGGTTCAACACCACAGCCGCAGCCGCCGCCGAGCATGCGCTCCAGCATCCCAAAGCCGTAGCTTGGGCTTGCCAGGGCAATGCTCATCATGAGCGCTCCCAAAAAGTTCCACTTCATCGAACATCGTCTCCTATGTGATGGAACCGACCTAGCGGTAAGTTTGCCGACTTCCGGCAACGCGCGATGCCGCCCCACGCCGTAGAAGTACTCGGTCGTGACGACGGATGCTTGTCTACGCCGAGCAGGTAGGTTAAGACCGGCGTAGGGGGCACTTTAAAGTGCCGGGAGTCGGAAACCAGGCGGGCTTGCTTGGAGGGTTCCACGGTGGGGCGTCAACGCCAGTCGAGCCAATCCGTAGCTCGAAACAGTCCGGGCCGGGTCGACGCTCATACATTGCCGCCGCGAGCACACGGGTGCATCGCTTGCGACATCCATCGTATCGACTGCGATTGGAAGAGCGCTTGAATCACGGACGCACGAATTTCGGAACGCGCGCTAGTCGCAACTACTGCGTCAAGTATGCTCAGCGCGGGAGCTAGTCAAGCTTTGCTGGTTCTATGGAGCGGGCGCGGGCATCATGGCCTAATCACTGCTAGTTGGCTAAGACTGGAAAACATTGCGGGCAATGAAGGCCCACTTTTTTGATTGGCTTTCGTTCCCGTGAGGTTGGCTGATCGTGCAACGCGGCGTGTCGGAGGCCTGACCTGCGGATACGGTAGCTTGGTACCAGCCGCTTCCCCTGAACGACAGGGTAAAGTCTGCCGGCCAGGTAAGTTTTTCGGCCCAATTTGCTCCACGATTCTACTCCTTTCCGGGAATGGCCGTTCTTTCCTATTGCAACGGTTATGCCTGACACGGTGGGGATAAGGCCGAATTGTTTCAACGGCTAGGAGCAAGTATTTGCGAATTGCGGAATTGCAACCTACCTTTGCATGGTGGGCTGCTAAGGAACGGGGGGAAAAACAACTTCTCCACCTTCCCCCTCTCCCGCTGGGAGAGGGCAGGGTGAGGGAGCAAGCAAATACCGAAGTTATTTTTCCCGTGAACCTAAGCTCCCCGAAGTGAGTGTTCGCGCTACGCCCACCACCATCTCCTCAAACAAACGCTTTTCCCTTGGGCCGCTTCGTTTTGGTATTGCCATGACGAGTGGCGGGGCGGATCAGCCGCCCGCGCTGGAATCGGTCAGTGAAATAACCAGTCCGCAGTAGTCCGTTCCGATCAAAGCCCCCACGCCACCCTCACCCCTGAATACCCGATGGCCGCGCAAGCCGAAACCCTCAACAGACAGGCAATCCGCGATTCGTTTCTCGCTTGGGAGGCGGACGAAGAGTCGCTGGATGCCCAAGTCGCCGAATCGCTCTCGGCCTTGGAAGCATACCAATCGCATTTGGATGCCTGGCAACTGCAGCTTGTGCATGAGCGTAACGCAGTGGAGCAGGCACAGGAGCAACAGGAGTGTGACCGCGCTGCTGCAGCGAGTTTGGAGCGGTCATCCGTTGACCTGGCCACCGAATTGTCTGTTGCCCGACAGCAGATTGCCTCACTCACAAGTCAACTGCTTTCCAGCAACGAGGAACGACACAAGTTGGAACAGTTGGTCAGAGACATGGCGGCGGAACGGGAGTGTGACCGTAGCGAGCACTCGTCCTTACCGCCAGGCGAGCCGCGAGTTGTCCCGCCTCAGATGCCACCAGAGCCATCGACAGATAGTAGCATGAGTCCGCCGCGGAATAACAACCCGGTGCTGGGTTCAATTGTTGAGCAGTTCGGCAAGCTTCGACAGCAGCGGGCGCTCGATCGACAGACTGGCAAGATATCGAGGTAACGTGCCATGAGCAAGCAACGAAACTGGCTGCAAATCGATCATCCGGGAGCGCGATGGGGCGTCGCGGTGATTGCCGCGGTTGTGTTCCTGAGCGGATTGCTGTGGCAGCGGGCCGAGTTGCTGGGCGGCGGTGCCGTTGTGCTGTGCCTGGTTCTGTGGCGAGTCGGCGAGAAGAGTGAGCAGGAAGCCTCGTGGAAACGGCATCGGCCTCGTACCTCCGAACGCGGTGCCGGGAACGATGCCGTGGCGGCGACGAATGGCCGTGTGTCTTGCCAGGAACCATGCTCATCACTCCCGCCTCGGATGCAGGAACGTCCCGGACAAGCCGGTACGCCCAGAACAACGGACACGCTCGTCGACGAATTGCTGGCCACGGGGCGCTATTCTCTGTTGCTGCGGCCGGAGACCAAACAGCACTTGGCCCAGATTCATATTGTCCGCGCCGTGCGGCAACTCGATGCGGCAATGGCCCTGGTGCCCGCGGGACGCGTGATGTTAGGGCAACTCGCCGAGCAATCGAACTCGTCGTGCGGTGCGGCCGACGTCGATCCACGTATCGTCCAACGCAATTTGGCGGAGGTTGAGACGGTATACCTGGATCGGCGGTGCGTGACGAACGAGGAGTTCCAGCAATTTCTCGACACGGGCGGCTATGAGCAACTCGATTTATGGCATGAGGAAGCCTTGCCAGCGCTATTGGATTTCGTGGATCAGACCGGCTCGCCTGGTCCGCGGTATTGGCACGACGGCCAGTTTGCGGTCGGCGAGGGACAACTCCCGGTGGCGGGGGTGAGTTGGTACGAGGCTGCGGCGTACGGACGCTGGGTCGGCAAGCGGCTGCCGACCGACGCCGAATGGACCAAGGCGGCCGCGTGGCCGGTCGAATCGTCGCCGGGCCGCGTTGCACAACGACGCTATCCCTGGGGCGAATCGTTCGATACCCGCCGCGCGAATATCTACTGTTCCGGCGGCCACAAGCCGCTGCCGGTGGATGAGTTTCCAGGCGGCGTGAGCGTCGGAGGCATCCAGCAACTCATCGGCAATGTGTGGGAATGGACCTCGACGCCGCTGGCGGAAATGGGGGATGCCACCCTGCACGTTTCCGAAGCCGTCATGAGCATCCGTGGCGGGGCATTCGACACGTACTTCGAGAATCAAGCGACATGCCATTACCAGAGCGGCGACCATCCACTGGCGCGTCGGGCGAACATCGGCTTCCGGCTGGCACTGCCGATGGCCGATTTGGAAGCGTCCGCAAAGGAAGAATCGCCGGAGAACGACGCCGCTGAACCAGAGACGGAGACGATCGCGACCGAGGACGTAGCCGTTATCTGTTAACTAGATATTGAACGTCGACGCCGGCAGGTCTCGCGGCCAATCCGCGGAGCGAAAGTGAAGAAGTCTGCTGCGGCGTTATTCCCGATGTAGTGACCAACCATCTCGCAAACCACCATGAGTCACTTGACGCAAATCCCACTGGAGACGTACTTGCTCGCACAGCAAGCGACTCCCATCGCATGCCTTGTGTGCGATCATGAAAACTGTGTGTCGGCGGCGCGATGCCGCAATTGTTCCGCTCCGATGGCGTTGGCGCACCAAACGCGATCCGTGAAGAAGCGACCCCACCTGATTGCCGTACTGGGGGCCAGCGGCTCCGGCAAGACGGTGTACCTGGGGCTATTGATGGATATGCTGACGCGCCACGTCGGGCTGTTACGCTCGACGGCCCGTGGGCCGCTGTCCATTTCGCTTCAGCAGACAACGACGACGGCCTTGGCTACGGGCTGGTTTCCGGAAAAAACGCCGCCCACTCCGGAGCATTGGCATTGGGTGCATTGTCAATTCAACTGTCGGCGACGGCGCCGACCGCTGGAACTCGTGATTCCTGATATATCCGGCGAGGCACTGGCAACTGAGACCGAGCGGTCGAACCGCTACCCGGCGATTCGCTCGCTGTTGGCGAAGTGTGCCGCCGTGATGATACTGGCCGATGCAGAGCGGCTTCAGTCGAGCGACCACTCGCACGATTTTCTGACGCTGAAACTACTGTCGCTGATTGGAGAGCGACGAGATGAACGGACGCGGGGGCGGAGGATCCCCGAGCGGCGTCCCCTGGCGATTGTTTTCACCAAGGCCGACAAAGTCGATGGCCTGATGGAGAACCCTCGCGAGTTCGCTGAATCGCACGCCGGGGCCTTGTGGAGCGATTGCCGCGAGCGGTTTCCGCGTCACGAAGCGTTTGCTTCCTCCGTGACCGGCGCGACTGCGTATCGCGATAGCTATGGCCGACGGCAGCACGTACCGCTGCGGATCGAACCGCATGGCATCATAGAGCCGTTTTCCTGGTTGATGACGGAGCTTGACGAGCAGTGGGCGAACCCGGGACTGGCGGCGCGGCTCACTGGGCGTTGAAAACGGCAGTCGATTTTCACCCTCAAGTTGTCGCTCGCATCGCGTCCAAGAAGCTGCGGAACAGGTAGTGGCTATCGTGGGGGCCGGCAGAGGCCTCGGGGTGATACTGCACGCTGAACGCCGGCACGTCGCGGTGGGCGAAACCCTCGATCGTGCCGTCGTTGAGACTGCGGTGGGTGACTTCGACGAAGTCTGGCAGGGACTCCTCGTCGACAGCGAAACCGTGGTTCTGCGAGGTGATCTCCACGGCACCGGTTTTCAGATGTTGCACGGGATGGTTCGCGCCCCGATGGCCAAACTTGAGCTTGAACGTCTTTGCACCGCACGCCAGGCCAAGTAGCTGATGCCCAAGACAGATGCCGAAAATCGGCTTCTTGCCCAACAAGCCGCGAATCGTGTTGATCGCATAATCAAGCGGCTCGGGATCCCCCGGGCCATTGGATAGAAAGACCCCATCCGGTTTGAGACCAAGCACGTCGGCGGCAGTCGCCGATCCTGGAAGGACAGTCACGCGGCAGCCCAGATCAACCAAGTGCCGCGGAATGTTGAACTTCATGCCGAAGTCCAACGCGACCACATGGGG
>JAKEGR010000255.1 GCA_022615465.1 Planctomycetota bacterium
CCAACTTCCAGTGCAATATCCGCGAGCAGTGGTTTTTCCAGGGCAATTTCGCTGACGATTTCACGACCTCGTTCCTCCAGGAAGTGGTCAATATTCAGGGCGTCAACTATTACCACGTCATGATCGATCAACAGGGACAGGGCTTCACTCAAGAGTTCTATATGAAGGGGGGCGGCGTTGCGGGCGCCAACTTCCAGAATCCGGCATTCACCGATAGCGGCGGCAGCACGTGTTTTCCGGGCCCCTTCGATCCCTCCGATTTCCGCGCCGCCTGCATGGCCGCCAACAATGCAACCGATCCACTGCGCAGCGACGCGCGTTTTACCGGCAACGGAACGGGCAACCCGCGAGCCATCATGATGCGCCAAGTCGTCAACCAGCCCGAGAACGGTTTCACTCAGGAGTACATCAAACCGTTCTTCGACAAAAAGCCGATCATTAGGCAGAACGTCACCGACGGCACGATCAATTCTGAATTCGCCGTGGACATGAGCGAAATCGACTATGACACCGATGGCGTTTCCGGCAAGCTCACCAATCGGCTAACCGTGAACAGCCCTGGTATTCCGGGATCGCCCACGTTCGATGTCGGCGACAACGTTAACGACGGCACAAACGTCAGTGCCGGTCGTTATACATGGACCCCGGATCGCACCACCGGCTTAGGCGGCACCTACACCTACTTCGATGGCAGCATCGACCCCGTCCATTCGGTCGACTGGAGTTCCTTCCGCGACCCAGCCCAGAACCCGTAAAGAACCGCTTTCCATCGGATGGCGGCCATGTCGTGGGAGCGGTTTCCTACCGCCGCAAGACGTTAGATTGAGGCTGCTACGCCGGAAAGACCGATGGGATGGGCTGGCTCTCCGTAGCGGAGACGCCGGCGGCCAACCACGCCAGCATGTCTCGGCCGGCCAACGGCGAGCTAATGCCCAAACCCTGAGCAATGTCGCAGTCCATTCGGGCTAGCTTGCGCAGAATCGCTTCGGACTCCACACCTTCGGCGACGACGCGCAGACCGAGGTTATGGGCCAAATCGATAGTGGCGTGAACAATCTTCGCGTCACTGTCTGAGGACAGCATCTCGACCACGAATGATTTATCGATTTTTATCTTGTTGACCGGCAACCGTTTCAGGTAGCCGAGGGATGAATAGCCGGTGCCGAAATCGTCGATCGCCAGGCTCACGCCCATTGCGCTCAATCGAGTGAGGATCGTCAGCGCGCGCTCGGGATCCCGCATAGTGGCCTCCTCGGTGATCTCAAGCTCCAGCGCCGTGGGCGGCGCACCCCACCGCGCCAGAAGCTGGGCGACTTTGTCCGGCAAATCCAAATCGTACAAAACGCTGGTCGATACGTTGATGGCCACCTTCAACTTGACGCCTTGGTCCGCCCACTCGCGGTGCTGACGCAAGGCCTCATTCATCACCCACTGCGTGAGATGATGCATCAGCCCGCGCTGTTCAGCCAATGAAATGAACTGCCCGGGCAGAATCATCCCGCGCTCCGGATGGCGCCAGCGCAACAGCGCCTCGACGCCTTGAACTTTGCCATTGCGCAGATTCAGCTTCGGCTGATACACCAATGCCAACTGACCCTCGGCCAGCGCATGACTCAATTCCGTCTTAAGGGTGAGCTGAGTCAGGCTGTCTTGGTCGAGGCTTTGGTCATACACTGCGAATCGCTGCTGGGCCCGCTTGGCGGCGTAAAGGGCCACATCCGCTCGGCGCAACAGCGTATCTCCGTCAAGACCGTGCTCCGGATAGATCGCGACGCCGAACGAACCGGCAATTCCGATAACCTGGCCTTCGATATCGTAGTGCGGCGTCAAACGATCGATCGTGTAACCGATGAGGCGCTCGATGGTTTTTATGCCGCTGACGCCGGGCGCCACCATGGCGAATTCGTCCCCGCCAAGTCGCGCCACCATGACGCCTTCAATCGCCTGCTCGCCCGCATTGTTCCCCCAACCCGCATGGGTCACGGACACGATAATGTGCCGCAGCCGATCGCTCACCTGGCGCAGCAGTGCATCGCCAACGTGATGCCCCAGTGTGTCGTTCACCTCTTTGAATCCGTCCAAGTCGAGCAGCAGCACGGCGAACGTGCGGTTGTGTTGGCGACTGTCCCGCAGCAGCGACGACATCCGGCGATGAAAAAGCTCGCGATTCGGCAGCAGCGTCAGCGAATCCGTAAAAGCCATTTGTTTGTACTTGTTGTAAAGACGGGCCAGCTCGCCGCTCATGTCGTTGAATACCGTGGCCAGCTCGCTGATCTCCGCGCTGCCCCCGACCTCGATGGGATCACCAAGCCGCGTGCGGTCCTGCCGCACTTTTTGCAGCTGCCGCGTCAATTTCTGCAGGGGTTGCAGCGTCGTGTTCTGAACGACCCACAATGCAAGCAGCACGGTGATGAGGGTCACGGCACCGGCGACGGCCACGGCGATGTTCCGCGTGCGATTAAGCTCACCGATGAAGTCCGACACGTCACGCTGAGCAAGCAGTCGCAGAGCAGAATGTCCATCGGGCGTGGCAACGACGTACTCCGCCATCAACGTCGAATCGCGCCCCTGCCACCGCGACCAGTTCTCGGCCCGATACGCGACGTCACCGTTCATGTACTGAACCTGCAAACTCACACCAAGCACCGACTGAATGGATTTTAGGTTATGGACGGGATCGGCGACGATCTGGAGATAACCCACCGGACGTAATCCACCGATCGGCAGCACCACCGCGAACAGGCCGCGTTTA
>JAKEGR010000032.1 GCA_022615465.1 Planctomycetota bacterium
ACTGGCTGCCTGAAATTACCAATAACCGACTTCTTCAACGGGCTGCTAGCAATGGTAGCATCGTGCCGCTATTGGCGCGCGATACCCATGGGTGACGCTGGAAGTAGTATCGAGACCTCCGCACCACATCCCGCCACTTGATTGACGACTACCTGCCCGCCGTGGTCGGTGACGATTCGCCAGCACTTCGAGAGGCCGAAGCCGAGACCACGGCCGGCTTCGCGCCCGCTAACGAACGGGTCGAACAGGTGACGGCGGACCTCGTCCGAAATACCAGGACCGTCGTCTCGGACAGCGACCGTTGCCAGACTCGGCTCGCCTTTCATGGCATGATCGGACTCGCGAACGCTGACCCAGACGTTGCCGCCCGCGCCAACCGCCTCGACCGCATTGGTGAGAACGGCCCGGATCGCAACGGCGAGTTGTGTATCATCGGCCTCGATTTGGAGCGGGCCACTGCCCAAGTCGCTTTCGATCTGGATCTTGCGCTCTGCCGCTTCATCACGCAACTCGGCCACTACGCGCTCGACAATCTGCCGCAAGTCGCATGGCGCCAGTTCAAGCTTCGGCGGCCGGGCGAAGAGCATCAAGTCCGCAATCATTTCGTGCGCCCGCATTGCCTGGCGATGGATGGCCGCCAGCTTCCTCTGCCGTTCCGGCTCGGTTTCCTCAGCGAGCAGCGTTTGCGCCCGGGCGGCAATGTTGGCGAGCGGGTTGTTGATTTCGTGGCTGGCACCGTAGGCCAGTTCTTTCAACGATTCGAGCTTCTCCTGTTCAAGCCGGCGTTCGAAGTCGGCTAACTGCTCTTCATGTGCCGTGAGCTTGGCCACCAGCGATGGCAATCGCCACTCGATGCCGCGTTCTTCGGCAAGGAAATAGGCCGTGAGCGGGAGAATGGCTGAGGGCTTGGTCCTTGTCAAAGAATCGCTTGATGAGACGGGCGTCATGGCCTCCTGGCGGCCTTCGGCAAGTGCCTCAGGCCAGGCAGTGAGCAGCGCGTTGGCAGCAGCCAGGATACGAGAAAAGTACGTCTCGCTTTCTGCCAGTTTGGTTGGGAAGGTCGCTCCACTGGCGGGAGCCTCCATGACGCCTGCCTGGTACAAGACACTTGCCAGCATCGTTGCATGATGGTGGGAGTTGCCGGCCTCGACTCGGGACACCGCATTTGGCGGCATACCATGGATTTTGGCGGAGAGTTTCTTGGCAAGCCCTTCCGTCAGCCAGGCGCCCGCTTCGGCCGCTGTCTTCGGCTCAACCGCCTGCTGTTGTCGTGCCGTGCGGCTAGTCCATACCGCCAGCGCTGGGTCGGCAACCAGGGTTGCGACCAATTCGCGTTGGGCGGCGGTCCTATTGGGTGCCAATAGCGCACGCTCGAACGCGACCGCGGTTCGATCAGCGATGGGCACGAGACGCTCGCGCCCCGCTTCGGCCTCATCTGCTTGCCGCAAGAGATACAACATGACAAGGCTCAAAGAGCCATTCAGCCGCGGGCGGGCGTCTCCACTTCGAGCAGCCGACAAACGCGTTCCACTAGTTGTTCCACGTCGAACGGCTTCTTGAGAAAGTCGTTTGCGCCGGCGTCGCGCAACTGCTGGATCTTGTCCTCTTCCACCATTCCCGAGATGCAGATAATTTTCACGTCGTCCATCATCTTGTCACTGCGGACAAGCTGACACACTTCCTTGCCGTTGATGTCCGGCAACATGACGTCGAGGACCACCAGATCAGGCCGAAATTCTTTGATCAGCATTCCGGCGCCGAAGCCGTTGTTTACGCTGCGAACCTCGAACCGTCCGTCGCGCTTAATCTGATCGACGATCAGTTCCACGAGGTCTTCGTCGTCATCGACAACGAGCACCTTGCGTTTGCCGCTGTCGAGGGCGTCCGTCGGGATGCTGTTGTCCCGCATGAACGCATAGAGCTGATCGCGCGGAATGCGACGAAAGCGGCTTCCAGGTACGCGGAAGCCCTTCAACTGGCCCGAATCGAAGCAACGAATAATCGTTTGCTGACTAACTTTGCAGATCTTTGCGGCTTCGCCGGTTGTAAAGACAGTTTTCATACGCTTGAACCACCCCTCTCCTTAGTTGATGGTAAGACAATCCGCGTCCAAGGGTACGCGGCCGGCGATCGAACCAAGCTCAATGCCATTCCGTCCAAAGGTCACGCCTAACCAAGGGACAAAAACCACCCTCTAGCACCTGGTATCCGTAGAACCCTTAATTGCCTGCTGTTTCCACAATCCCAGAGAGCTATACAATCGGCAATGTTAGCCGCTTCTTCCGAAGCTGCCTGTTTTGCCAGATGCTTGCGAATTATATCGAAGACCGTGACCTAGTCAATATCGTTTGGCTTGATGCAACTGATTGTTAGTAAATGACTTGTGGCATATTGTCAATGTCGCGCCAGATTTTCCAAACCGACCAAATCGACTCGGGTGACGCTGGACACCCTCATGCCCACCACAGTGTGAACACCCATGCAAACCGCGCGTTTTAAGCAATTTCACGGGAATAAGCAGACGAACGCCTCGGCGTAATCTACCGGTTCATAGTCTGCTGCGACCGAGCCGACCGGGCCTTGCCATCGAGGTGAACCATCAGCAACGCCACATCCGCGGGGGTGATGCCGCTGATCCGGCTAACCTGGGCAAGATTTCGCGGCCGGATGCGAGACAGCTTTTCGCGGGCCTCGGCCCGAAGTTGCACGATTCGTTCGTAACGGAAATCCTCGGGGATGCGTTTATCGGCCAGACGCATCTGGCGATCCACCTCGGTCTGCTGACGAGCGATATAGCCGGCATATTTCAAGTCGCATAGTACTTGTCTCGCGACCTCAAGGTCGACGCTCGCCAGAGCCGGCACATGAGTGACGGCATGAGACCATTCGGCGTCAGGCCGACGCAACAGCTTCGACAATCGCATGCCGCCGGCGGGCGTGCCTTCGAGAATTGCCGTGACGCGTTCGATTTCCACAAGCTTTGCCTGCAATCGCGACCAACGTTCCTCACCAACCAGTCCGCAGGCATTCGCTAACGGCGTGAGGCGGCGGTCGGCATTATCGTGACGCAACAGGATTCGATATTCCGCGCGGCTGGTGAACATGCGGTACGGTTCCTCCACGCCGCAGGTGACCAGATCGTCGATCAGTACGCCGATATACGCCTCGTTGCGGTTGGGAATCAGCGGCTCGCGGCCCAACAGCGCCAGCGCCGAGTTTGCGCCTGCGATCAGTCCTTGGGCGGCAGCCTCTTCGTAGCCGGTCGTGCCATTGATTTGGCCGGCAAAATAAAGTCCGGCGATTTGCTTTGTTTCCAGCGTAGGCTGCAATTGATCGGGAGGTACGTAGTCGTACTCGACTGCATACCCGTAACGCATGATCTCGGCCCGCTCCAGGCCGGGGATCCAGCGGAGCATTTCGTCCTGCACGTCGCGTGGCAGGCTCGTCGGCAACCCATTGACGTACACCTCGAGCGTGCGGCGACCTTCCGGTTCGAGAAACAATTGATGCTGTGGCTTGTCGGCAAACCGCACAACCTTGTCTTCGATCGATGGGCAGTACCGCGGGCCGCTTGACTGAATCTGCCCGCTATACATCGGCGCGCGATGGAGATTGGCGCGAATCAAATTGTGTACCGCCTCGTTCGTGTGCGTGATGTAGCAGGGCAATTGCTTGACTTCGAGGCGATCCGTAAGAAACGAAAACGGCTTCGGATCCTCATCGCCCGGATGCAGTTCGAGACGGTCGTAATCGATCGTTCGTCCGTTGAGCCGCGGCGGCGTCCCCGTCTTGAAGCGGGCGAGGCGAAAGCCGAGTCCCGTGAGCGATCCGCTGATGCCGGCGGTTGTTCCTTCGCCGGCGCGACCGCCGGGCGTCTTCGTTTCGCCCGTGTGCATGATTGCCCGGAGAAAGGTGCCGGTCGTGAGCACGACGGCCCGCGCGCGATACTCCGCACCTCCACGCACACGCACGCCGACGACACGCAGGGAGTGCTCGCTCCCTGCTCCACCCTCCCTGCTCCCTCTTCCCTCCGTCAGCAATTCATCGACCACTTCCTGCCGCAAGGTGAGGTTGGGCTGCGTCTCGACCAATCGCTTGATTTCGGCCTGATAGGCGCTCTTATCCGCCTGTGCTCGCGGGCTGTGCATGGCCGGGCCTTTGCGGCGATTGAGCATGCGGAACTGAATGCCGGTGGCATCGATGGCCCGGCCCATCGCGCCGCCGAGGGCGTCGATCTCGCGCACGATCTGCCCCTTGCCCACGCCGCCGATAGCCGGGTTGCAGCTCATCTGGCCAACCGTGTCGCAATGGATCGTGAGCAGGGCCGTTTTCGCACCCAACCGGGCGGCGGCCAGTGCGGCCTCGGTTCCCGCATGGCCCGCGCCGACCACGATCACATCGTATTCATACTGATTCATCATCCCCTTGAGCATATCTCAGCGGCAGGCAACGTGGAAAGACGGCAACCCGGAGTTATGGTACATTGGGGGTGTGTTTTGGGTCGTACTTTTGACGAATAAGCTAGTTGTCGGCATGGCGCACCAACCTGAAAACCGTTCTAGAACAATACGCTTGATGGTGTGCGTTGCCATCGCATACGGAGTGTTTTCTTTGTCTACCGCGGACTCTGCCGAACCGAACTACGATGAGTCGCGCGTGCCAGCGTACACGCTGCCCGATCTTCTAGTGACGCAAGACGCTCGCCCCGTGAAGTCCGCAACGATGTGGCGGGCCACGCGCCGGCCAGAGCTGCTCGATCTGTTCGCAACCCAAGTCTATGGTCGGCGGATGACGAAGCCCGCAGCCGCGCGGTACGAGGTCACGGAGACTTCGGCCCTTGAGGGAACGGCCCGCCGCAAACAAGTCAACGTCGATTTCGTTGCTGGCGATAAGACCATCCCCGGCTTGACGATCACGATGTATGTGCCAGCCGGCCGCCGTGCGGTGCCAGCGTTCGTGGGCCTGCACTTGTTCGATACGTCGGCCAAGGAGCCAAAGCCGGCCATGCCCATCGAGGCTATTCTGCAGCGCGGCTATGCAATCGCCACGCTCAATGCGAGTGATTTCTGTCCCGATGACAAGGACAGGTTCCGCGAAGGAGTATTAGCCCATGATTACCCTGGCCGCAACGGCCCACCTGGGCCGGAAGAGCCTGGCGCGATTGCCACCTGGGCATGGGGCCTCAGCCGAGCGATGGATTATTTCGAGACCGACGCTGACATCGATGCCAATCGTGTTGCCGTGATTGGCCATTCGCGGATGGGTAAGACCGCGCTGTGGGCTGGCGCGGAGGATGAGCGGTTTGCGATCGTGATTTCCAACGAGTCGGGCTGTGGCGGCGCGGCGCTCAGCCGCCGCCAATTTGGGGAGACTGTCCGCGCGATAAACGACCGGTTTCCCCACTGGTTCTGCGGCAACTTCCGCCAGTACAACGACAAGGAAGACACGCTGCCGGTTGATCAGCACATGCTGATTGCCCTCATCGCGCCGCGGCCGGTGTATGTCGCCAGCGCGGAAGAGGACCGCTGGGCCGATCCACGCGGCGAATTTCTGGCGGCGTTCCACGCCAGCCCCGTCTATCATTTGTTGGGGACCGATGGTTTACCCGCCGACGAAATGCCGCCGATCGACAACCCCGTCCACGGCACCATTGCCTACCACATCCGCGCCGGCGAACACGACCTGGCCCGCTACGACTGGGAGCAGTATCTCCACTTTGCGGATCGCCAGTGGAAGCAGGAAAAATAACCCGGCAAAGCCCGCCTGGGGGATGGCCAGGGCGGTGAGTCACAACGAACATTTGGTGCAGGGAGTACCATGCCAGATTCATTTCGCGAGTTGATAACCGGCTGGTTTGGAATGATGTTTCTTTTCCTGGGCGCCGCGAGCAGCGATGCTCAGATGCTCACCGCGGAGGAGTTTCTCATTCTGCCGTATGTGCATCGCAAGATGAACCTCAAGGAGCTGGAGGAAATTCGCGACTCCGGCCACAACCTGGCCGGCATGGTTTCCGTCGAAGACCTGGACCTTCTCCAGAAAGCCGGCCTGAAGGGAATCGTAATCGACCCGACGGTCCACGCAGGCGACGCGGAAGCGGAGCTGAGTGACGAAGAGATCGAAAAGCGGGTCACGGCCGTTGTCCGGCGAGTGAATGGACACCCGGCGGCGTTCGGCTATTTTCTCCGCGATGAGCCGAGCGCGCGCATCTTTCCCGGATTGGCTCGATGGACTGCTGCCTACCGCAAGGCAGACCCCAAGGCCCGCCCCGTCATCAACCTGTTTCCGAATTACGCTTTTCCCGAAACATTAGGCAGCGACACGTACCGGAAGCATGTCGAGGACTTCGTGCGGCTCGTCAAGCCGCCGCTGCTGAGCTACGATCACTACGCCCTGATGGACGACGGCAGCCTCCGAGATGGTTACTTCCAGAACCTGGAGGTGATCCGCGAGGTGGCGCTCGCGAACAACATCCCCTTCTGCAACGTGGTCCTCTCCAATGCCCACTTCCATTACGCGGATCCGAGCGACGGCGGGCTGCGATTCCAGGTCTACACGACGCTGGCCTATGGCGCACGCGGAATCTGCTACTTCACCTACTGGGCGCCGCCGGTGGGCAATTATCGGCTGGCCCCGATCGATCAGTTCGGCAACAAGACGCCCACTTGGGACATGCTTCGCAACGTGAATTTGCAGATTCACAAGCTTGGGCCAACCTACATCAAGCTGAAAAGCGTCAACGTGTTCCACCACCCCAACGTACCCGCCGAGTGCCGCGCAATCTCCACGGCAAAGCACGTGGCGGACGCAGGAGGCGGAGACCTGCTTGTCGGAGAATTCGACGGATCGGCCGGGGAGGCCGTTGCGCTCGTAGTGAACAAAGACTTGCACCATTCATGCCCGTTCTGGGTGAGCTTCCAACGCGCCGGCACGGTGATGATGGTCAACTCGTACACGGGCGCGCACGAGCCGTTCGGCGGCGAGAACGGCTGGCTTGCCGCCGGGCAGGGCATGTTGCTCTATGTGAAGTAGTTTCGTGCGCCACCGGTGACGAGACGATTGCCTTGCGGCCGATTCCGCATTGTTTGCCGCAGGCTGTTCCAATGCACATAATTCTTGCGACAGGTCCGGCTTTCACACTGTTGTTTGCGTCGAACAACAAGTGATGCCGTTCATCGATCCCCGGAGGTGCCATGTCATTCGTCGATCTTGGCGATATTGAACAGCGCGAGCAGTTTCCCGGATTTCATGTTCGGTTTGTCCACTCCGCCAACATGACCTTTGCGCATTGGCAGATCGAGGCGGATGCGAAATTGCCCGAGCACTCGCATCCCCATGAACAAGTTGTGAATGTTCTGGAGGGTCAGTTTGAGTTGACCATCGGGGGCGAAACGCGAGTTCTCGGCGCGGGCGCGGTCGCTATCATTCCTTCAAACACTCTTCATTCGGGCCGGGCGGTAACGAATTGCAGGATCGTTGACGTCTTCTTTCCGATTCGCGAGGACTACAGGAAATAGGGAGCGGTAGAACAGAGCGATGGACCGGTCACGCGACCGCAGTCCACGTTCGCAGGGTTTGAAGCGATGACGCAGGTTGCGAACTGGTCATCGCCAGCGTTAGCTGTCATTATCGCATGTACGAGAACAAAACGTGCAGCAGACAACTTCCCGCGAACAGGGGCAGCACGGTTCCGCCGGCGGTGGTGAGCCGCACGATTGCTTCCTGCGGCGCGGCGGCCACTTCGGGCAGCGGCCATGATTGAGGTGGTTCACCCCGGGGGGATTATTCCGCGGGTTTGTCGCCCGCGGGTTCCGTGGATGGTGGAGCAGTGGCAGATTGTGCTGGCTCGGCAGCGGGCAGAACCGCCCCCTGTTTGATCCAGTCGCCAATGAGGTCGATTTTCTCCTGGGGCAATGGATCGGCCTTCTTGGGCATCCGCTTCTTGTTGTCAGCGGGCAAGACCAGCCGTTCGTACAGATCGCTCTTCTCCGGCTCGCCGACGACGATCAGATGGGCATCGGCGTCCCACTTCTTTTTGAGGGCGGCCGCCGTGTGGAGCCGCAGTTTGCCCAGCCCCTTTTTCTCACCGTGACAACTGACACAGTGCTCGTGAAAGATCGGCAGAATCTGTTTTTCAAAATCCACGTTCTCTTTGGCTTCTTCGGCGGGAGCGCTGCCCGCCATCAGCAAAGCAATTGCCGTTGTCAGTAACGCCGTAAGGAACCATGAACTGCGAATCATCGGAATGTCACCTCATTCAAAAAGGAAATAACTGGATTGCCCAGAGGCAGACGCTGCCCGCCAGTAGTTGAACCTCTCAAGCATCGCGCCCGTGTTGTCGGTGTTCGCATCATAATACCGCACAGCGAGGGCGTCGATATAGTGCGGGTGCCTTCAATGAGGCCTGTAGGGAACGGCC
>JAKEGR010000256.1 GCA_022615465.1 Planctomycetota bacterium
CGATGAAACAATTCCCGGAGGCTCGATCACCAGATCCATGCTGCGAGAAACGGGTGGTTGGACCAGGACGACCGGAGCATCGCCGCGCCGCGAGGAGAACCCTCCGAGGGCGCAAGGCTGCGCAGCATTTTGTATCGCCACGTTGCAGTGAAAATCGATCGGCGATAGGGACCGGAGGCCCTCAACAAGAGTCATCAATTTAAGCGGCAGCTTGACCATGCGCCTCTGGCTCGCGTGTACCAAGGCGTTGCGCTTCGCGGATTGCCATGCGGATGCGATCAAACGGCTCGGCAAGATCGACGTGCCTTGCAAAAACCGCAAGGAATTCGATTGCCGCGCCTCGATCCGCTACAAATCCGAACGGCAATTCGAATTGATATCCGCCAAACGTGAACCTCCGTTGCCACGGTTTCTCCACTTCTGGCCTGATGCGTCGCATCATTTCGTCTTTGCCGAGCAACTCGCCAACCGACCCCATGTCGTCGTCGGTGCTGTCTTCGGAATCAGTTAGCCGCAGGCTGTCGGTTGGCTTCGATACGGTACACGCGGCCAATGCCGACCCAGCCAAATAGACAAGAGGTATGCCGATGGCTTCCCGCAGGCAAAGCGTGGCCGCCTGATCGGTTAGCACAATTTGTGGCTGCAGTTGTGCTTCACGCAGGAGCGAACCGCCAATCTGTTCGCCCAGCAAATAGGGTTGCAAGGTTTTGCCATAAAGTATCTCTTGCGCCCGGCTGGGCCGGATGGGCGCACTGCAATGGAATTCCATCGGCCGGCCGATGGAATTGACCAGAAGATAGCCACCGAAGTAGCCATACTCTGGCGTCTCGAACGTTGACAAATAGCCGAATGTTGGTTCCGGCTGAGTGCTTGGTGGATGCATAAGGAAGCAGCTGCGGGACGGTATGGTAGAGCTTGCCGATCCGAGAACATGGCGAAGCAAGCATCGCCGGCAGTGGGCGTGAGGTGGTGGGGTCCGCGGTACACAATCCATCGGGAGCAAGCAGGAGGGTACTTTAGCGGAGGAATTTGCTAACGCACGAGCGGTTCGACACAAACCACAAGCATTGCTATCGCAGCAATGCTTCGCGCCACGGCCACAACGAGTTACGCTTAAGCTGATGCCATTCGGGACGCAGACCCCTGATCGGATGTTTGGGTGCCACTGCTGGCTTGCCCAGCAGTGAGTGCCTGCGACGATCGCGCCACGGTCGCGCCAACGACCTCCATTCAATGACGCACCATGACTCTGTACTACGCGAGCGGCTCGCCCACCGCTGAACTCACCCTGGAAGACCTGCGGGCCGCTTTGTTCTCCGTGTTGGAACAACTTGGCCCTCGACAGCGGGTTCTGGCGTTGCCGCCCGACATCACCCGCCGCCATAGCCAGGCTGGGCCACTCACGACCATGGCCTACGAGTATTACGGCGACCGGCTGGTCGATGTCATGCCAGCCCTCGGCACCCACTTTGCGATGACCGGCGAGCAACTCAGCCAGATGTTTGGCGACTTGCCCCAAGAACTTATTCGAGTCCACCGGTGGCGGCAGGATGTTGTCACGCTCGGCAATGTGCCAGCCGAGTTCGTGGGTGAAGTGACGCAAGGACTGTGGACACGCCCCTGGCCGGCCCAAATGAACCGCCTCGTCGCCCACGGCGGGCACGACCTGATCCTGTCAATCGGCCAGGTCGTGCCCCATGAGGTAATCGGCATGGCCAATTACAACAAGAACCTGTTTGTTGGCACCGGCGGCGTCGCGGGCATCAACGAAAGCCACTATATCAGCGCCCTGTGGGGCATCGAGCGGATTCTCGGGCAGGCCGATAATCCCCTGCGCCGCATTCTGAATTACGCGGAACGGCTATTTTGCCGCGACCTGCCAGTAATTTACGTACAAACGGTGGTCGGCTCGCGCAGACATCTGCCCGGCGGCGAGGAGCCGACTGACCTCGACGACGAGCCGGTCGTCCGCGGCCTGTTCATCGGAGACGACCCCGAATGTTTCGAGCGGGCCGCGAAGCTGGCCGTCGAAGTCAATTTCCAATTCGTTGCTGAACCAGTCAAGAAAATGGTTGTGTACCTTGAACCCGAGGAATTTCACAGCACCTGGCTGGGGAACAAATCGGTCTATCGAACCCGGATGGCGATTGCCGATGGCGGCGAGCTGGTCGTTCTAGCGCCCGGGGTACGTACATTTGGCGAAGACCCTGAGATCGATCGCCTGATTCGCAAGTACGGTTATCGCACATCGCCAGAGGTGATGCGTTTCGTTGAAGAGAATGCCGATCTCGCGGCCAACCTCTCCGCGGCCGCCCATCTCATTCATGGTTCCTCCGAAGGCCGGTTCCGCATCACCTATTGCGCGGGCCAGCTAGCGCGAGAAGAGATTGAAAGTGTTGGCTATGCGTATGGCAACTTGGCAGAGAAATCCCAGCGTTATCGCCCGCGGCCGATTCCTGACGGGTGGCACACGATGCAGGGTGGCGAGCGATACTACTTCGTCGGCCGGCCCGCGATCGGCCTCTGGGCTCACCGTTCGCGATTGCCGAATTGAATGGGTGCCCAAGGTCCTGGGGAAGGGGACGCTTACCCAAACCACCCGCGGCGCATGAACGCCTTGCGCGCTGCCTCCTCATCGGCCTCGATTTCAAACAACTTATCGAGTCTTGTGATCTTGAACACCTCTCGAATGTCGGGCGAGATTGAGCACAACTTCAACTTCACCTTAAACTCGCCGCACTTCTTATGGGTCTGCACCAGTTTGCCCAACATCGACGACGACATGAACTTCACGTTGCGGAAGTCGAGGATGACGCGTTCCTCGGTCGTCTGATTGAGCATCGCGATCAAATCCTGGCCAAGCTGTTCGAGCTTTGCTTCGTCAAGGATCCGCGCGTCGTCGAAGCAAATCGTCAAAATGCCGTCCTTGACCTGCGTGGTGAGAGACATTCTGCTCACTCCAGAAGAGGTAATGGATTGGTGACTGGGATCGAGCGCGATCGTATTGAGTGAGGAAACTGCGGCGCGTCATCAGAAGAGCATAGCCAATGATCGGTGATCTGGCAATCACGCCCCCTTCCCAACTTCACCTTGCAAGCGTTGTCCGGTGTTTGCAGCCCTTGCCAAACGAGTCGCCATTTCCGATACTGTATCGCTTGGGTAGTGGTGACCGTTGCGGCGGGATTTTGTCTTTCTGTTCCGTCTCTCGGCACCGCTCAAGACGCCCCCATCGTCTAGAGGCCCAGGACACCGCCCTCTCACGGCGGCGACAGGGGTTCGAATCCCCTTGGGGGTACTTCTTGCAGTGACCAGCATCGCCACCCCGCGGACTCCCCGGCAATTGCCGATCGGTCAGACACTTCGCCCGGTGCCTCCGCATTGTTTCGGTTACGGAACAACCGACATCGCATCGTCCTCAAAGAGGTTCGTTCTCCAGCAACCAATCTTCCAGGATGACGTGCTTCAACGAGGGCGCCCTCAATAGCGCGGTTCTGCTCGGCAGCAATGCCGAGAGCCAAGGGCGGCGGGCCAGACCCACCGCCGCCCGCATCCCCATTCGGCCCAGCGAGTGGTTGCCCATTTGTTCATGAACGTTGTCACTGAGTCGATGGAAGGTAGCAGGAATAACATTTGGCGCTGGTCCAACATGGATGACCGTCGTCACGCCGCAGGCCAACGTTTCGTACACGGCATCCCAGAGTCGCTGGGGGTGGTCGGTCCAGTCGCGGAGGATGTCGCGTGCATGGAAGTCGTCATAGCTTTTCTTGCCAGTGACCAGGGAAAGTATCGGGGGGCATGGCGGTTGCAGCCCACCGCGCATGGAGTCCATCATCACGGCTGCGCGATCTGGGATGTTTTTCTGTCGTACAATCGGCGTGTGCAGTGGCGGCCAGCGATTGGGGTTCATCCGCACGTGCGCTGGGTCGGGCAGGAACTCATGCATGGTGTCTTTGAACTGCACCACCGTATCGCTCTGGCCAAGTAACAGATACGTGTTGGGGGAAAGGATTGCGGAGAAGGCGATGGTTCCGTTGCCCTCGGCCGTGATCTTGCGGCAAAGGCGTCCCACGTCGGTTTCATCGATCGACGGCCCGCGCGAGAACAACACTCCCAACGTGACATTCTCGGCCAGCGCGGCGCTATCAGCGGCCATGGCAAGCGGCACGCGCAGCACATCGTGCATGTCGAACACACCCGCACACGTTACCGCAATCAGTTCACCCAGACTGAACCCGAAAGCCAGTTTCGCTTCGCTGAAGTGGACCTGGTGGAATTCCTCCAAGAGTTGCACTTGGGCCAATTCCGCGGCGGCAACCAGGGCGATCGCCTCGGCGTAACGGTCGAGTCCCAGTTCTTTTCCCTCGGTGACATTGCTCACCAGGTCAACCGGCCGGCCTGTGGTGTTCGCGCAAATGGCACCGATCCGCCGTAGATAGGATCGCACGATCGGGCCATAGACCTTGTGAGCCAACAGCTCCGGCGTGCGGCCCAGATTCGTGACATTGTAGCCGCGGAAGGCGAATGCAGTCGTATTGATCTTGGTCTGCAGGTGGCTTTTCATTGGGCGAGTCGCGTCGGCAGAGGGGCAATGTTCAATTGGAGCTTGAAGCGGGGAAGGAGCAAACCAATTGGAGCAGATGCCCGAATTCCGTTTTGGCAGCAGTCAGGCAAGCGGCTTCGCATTAGATCGTTGGAAGCGAATATCCGACTTGTAGCGTGTCTCGGTCGTTCTGACGAACACCCGAGGGCCGGGCGGATGTGCGCGTGCCGGGATATTCCGTGCGTTCGCCCTTTGCATACTAGACTTAACTGTCATTGGCAAGCCTGTCCCAGTCCCAGTTGCAGAAGTTGACAGAACTTCTGCGATGGTGAGGGAAGCGGCAGCGGCTTCGATCTCAACCACAATCGACGATCGTTTGAAAAAAGGAAGCACCTGCAATGATTACAGCCGAGGCGATGATGTCGGCCGATCTGATTACGATTCGGCCGGACGACACCATTGAAAAAGCGATCGAAATGATTCTCGCCGAACAAATTAGCGGGTTGCCGGTCATCGATGACAAGGGGCGCCTGGTCGGCGTCATCACGGAATTCGCACTACTGGCGATTGTGTACGACCATCAAGTCAAGAACCAGACCGTGTCGGAGCACATGACGCGCGACGTCATCACGATCGATGGGAACGAAACGATCGACCGGGCCGCTGATTTGTGCATTGTTCATCGTGTCCGCCGCTTGCCGGTACTAAAGAATGGCCGGCTGGTGGGGCTTATTGCTCGCCGCGATGTGCTCCGCGCACTTCACGGGAGTCAAGCACCGCTGTGCATGACATGATCAAGTGAGAACTATGTTGCGCCAAAGCATCCAAATCCTGTTGGTGATCGAAGACCCGCTGCTGCTAGAGATTACGTCGTTTCGGCTGGAGCTGCTCGGATACGAGGTAGTCCAGCGGCCATCCGCGGAAAGTGCGTTGGAATGGCTGGGCGACAAGCTGCCCACGCTGGTCATCGTCGATCACGTGTTGCCCCGGATGGATGGCATCGAGTTCATTAACCGGCTCAGCAATGAAATGCGGACGAGCACGCTTCCGGTGATCCTGCTGTCAACGAACGCGGACTTGGATAATGTGCAGCGTGCCTACAATGCCGGCGCGGATGAGTATCTGGTAATACCTTACGACCCGATCGTGCTGGAAGGCAAGGTGGAGCGCATGGTGGCGGCGGTCGCCGCGGTGTGATCGATTCGGTCTACTTCGCGCCGGCTGAAGCGTACCGACCGCCTTTGCCGCCATTGCCCTCCTGGTTCCCATTAGACTCTACAACGATGGCTCGACTTGGCGACATCCTGATTCAGCATGGCTATGTGACCCAGGGCCAGCTCGAATCCGCGCTCGCTGCTCAAGGATCTGAACGGGGTATGCTCGGACGGATTCTGGTCCGCCGTGGGTTGATCTCCCTGGAGCAATTGGGGGAAGCGCTGGCGGAACAATTCGGCGTGCCGTTTAAGGAAGTTGTGCCGCAAGCGGTCAATCCCCAGGTGGTGCGGTTGTTGCCAGAGAAGTTGGCTCGGCAGCGGTCCTGTGTACCGGTTGCTGTTGCCGGCAGCACCATGCAACTGGCGATGACAGCGCCGGACGATATTGAAACCATATCGGAGGTGGAACTCATCACCGGCTACCGCATCGAGCCGGTCGTCTCGATGGAAAGCCCGGTGCATGCGGCACTCGACCGAGGTTTCGACGATCGCATCGTGGCCCGGCAGACGATCGTCGACATGAAAATGGTGGATCTGTTGGCGGCCGAGGAAAACGTCGCCGAGGAGCTGCCCGCCGAGGCAACGGACGACCAAGAACAGGCGCCGGTCGTGCGGCTCGTGCGCGCCATCCTGATGGGGGCGATTAACGCCAACACGAGCGATATCCACCTCGAACCACACGATCCCGAGATGCGCGTGCGGTATCGCGTCGATGGCGAATTGCAGCCTGTCATGACGATTCCGAATCACATCGAGGAGGCGGTGGTTGCTCGCATTAAAGTCATGGCCGACATGGATACGACCGAGAATCGCCGTCCGCAGGATGGGCGGCTGGGGGTCCATGAGGCTGGAACGAAGGTCAACTTCCGGGTGAGCACGATTCCCACGGTGGGTGGCGAGAAGGTCGTGATGCGGCTCTTGGACGAAGGCAACAAGACCTTCGACTTGGAACACCTTGGTTTGTGTGACCGCGACTTGAAGACAATTCATTCGCTCATCGACAAACCGCACGGCATGATTGTCGTCACCGGGCCGACCGGGTCGGGCAAGACGACAACGATGTATGCCCTGCTATCGAAGCTAAATGCGGTGAGCCGCAATATCGTCACCGTCGAAGATCCGGTGGAGTACCGGCTTGCAGGCATTAACCAGGTGGCGTCGGATAATGATCACGGCTTGGGTTTTGCCAACGCGTTGAAGTACATTATGCGTCAGGATCCGGACGTGATCATGGTGGGCGAAATCCGGGACCATGAGACTGCTTCGACGGCTGTGCAGGCGGCGCTGACGGGCCACTTGTTGATCAGTACGCTCCACGCGAATGATGCGGTTGGCGCGGTCGCGCGGATGGATGATCTGGGAATCGATCATTTTAAGATCGGCGGATCGCTGCTTGGCGCGGTCGCGCAGCGCCTGCTGCGAAGAATCTGTCCCGAGTGCAAGGAATCGATCGAGCCGAATGAATCGCTGTTGGCCGTGCTTTCGAAAGGACGCGACCTCCCGGAAAATGCGCTGTTTTATCGCGGCCGCGGGTGCAAGAAGTGCCTTGGCAGCGGCTATTCAGGCCGCATTCCGATTTACGAAATCATGGTGGTTACACCCGCGATGGTGGAGGCCATCGAAAACGGTTTGCCAGCAACCAAGCTGCGGCAGATTGCGGTTGGGGAAGGGATGGTGGAACTGGCATCGGCTGGCATGGAACAGGTGCTCGCCGGCCGGACGACGATCGAAGAGGTGTTTTACAAGCTGTCGAACTAGGTAGGAACGCAGAACAATGGTTGCTCCCTCTCCCGACCAACCTTCGGTCGGTGCCCGGCGAGGGGATGTCACTCAGACCAACGTTGCGCGCCGCTCCCTCGGGAGAAACGCGTCGCAAGAAGGGTATTCCTGAATGCGTCGAGCACGAAAGAACTTGCTGACCCAGGCGTCTGCATCCGCAGTTGGCGTGGCCGTTCCGGCCGCGCGCGGAACGGACGTGTTGTCTCCTTGGTGGCAATCGCTCACGACACTCCGCGGCAAACGGGAGAATCGGCTCCGAGAGCGCGACCTCGTTTTCATTCTGCGCAATCTGGCCACCCTGACAGGAAGCGGGGTGTCGCTTCCCAAGGCGCTCGGCACGCTGGCCGAGGAAAAACCTCTCGAAAAGCATCGTGACATGCTGCTCGCGATTCGCCGTCACTTGGAAAACGGAGAAAGTTTCAGTACGACGCTCGCACATTTCAGCGCGTCGTTCGATACCCTGACGATCAATCAGATCAAAGTGGGCGAACGCTCAGGCACGCTTGCCGAAACATTGACCACCATTGCTCGGCATCACGAAGAGTCCCACCAACTGCGTTCGGCCATCATTCGCAAACTGGCCTATCCGGCCCTGTTGGTCGTGATGGGCAGCACCGTGATCACCTTCTTGTTGGCGTACGTGATTCCGGTATTTGAGGAGACGTACAACAAAGCAAATATCACGCTGCCATTCATCACGACATTGCTGATTTCCGCCAGTTCCGCCGTCAAGCGATACGGCTGGATTGTGTTGAGCATCCTTGTGGGGACGGCTCTCGTGCTGCGACAACTTCGCCGCCGGCCGGACATTGCTTACAAAATGGATGCAGCGATTCTACGCTGGCCGGTGATTGGCCATTGGCTGCGCGACATCGCGGTGCTCCAATTCATGGAGGTCCTCGGCAACCTGATGGATGCTGGCTATACGCTCGCCGAAGCGCTCGGCGAATCGGCCCAGCCGATTCGCAATCGGGCAATCCGACAAAGCACGCGCGAATTGCAGAATGCGATACGGCGTGGAGATAAATTCAGCCGGGAAATTGAGCGCCACGGCGAGATGTTTCCGCCGATCGTGAGTCAACTTGTGATTGTCGGTGAGCAAACGGGAACGCTGGCCCGCGCGACCAGACACATTCGCGATCATCTGCAACGCGAAATTGAGCGAAAAACCAATCTGTTCGTTGGAACCATCGAACCAGTACTGACGATTGCCCTGGCGGCGGCCATTGCCGTCATCTTGCTGGCCATCTATCTACCGATGTTTGATATGGTCAATGCGATTAAGTGAGCAAGCAGGTGAGTGAAATGTGGCCAATTGTCAGTACCAAACGTCGGATGGGGATGAACTGGCGCGGTCTTTCCCTGATGGAATTAGTGGCAACCACCGCCTTGCTGGGTGTGCTTGCGGTGGTGATTGTGCCGCGCGTGGTCGGGCATCATGACGAGGCGAAACGCACGGCCTGCCATGCCAATCGAACCGAAATCGAGTTGCAGGCCAAGCTCTGGCGGCGTACGACCGGCTCGTATCCGGCCGCGAACTTAAACGACATCGGCGCCGACGCGGCCTGTTTCCCCGAAGGGCTGCCAATCTGTCCAGTGGACGGCTCCGCGTATGCAATTGATACAACCCGTGGAATCGTCGTCGGTCACACCCATTAGCAGGGTGCGGCGACGGAAAACCTGCTGGTTCTTTCCGCATTCGGGCCGCCATAACCTACGTTTGGACAGCAAGTCCCGTGAGTTTCAATCGACTCGGCGAGTTTCTTGGTACATCGGTACGGTGCGCAACGTGTCGCGCCTGCCAGAACGGAGAAATCAGTATGGTCAAGTTCAAGTTTCGTAAACGACGTGGTTTTTCGCTGATGGAGTTGTTGGCTGTTGTCACGATTTTGGGCATCATCGCGGCGATCATCGTGCCCCGCGTGACCGTGTCGAACGACATGGCAAAGCAAAAAGTCAACTCGCACAACAAAGCCACGATCAACGCGGCAGTGGAGCGTTATTACATCGACAAGGGGGTCTGGCCGGTGAATAATCTCTCCGACATTGGGGTCGATACCAATTATTTCCCGGACGGGATTCCAAAAAATCCGGTGGACAATAGCGCATACCAGTTGAATGCGACGACTCACCGCGTGCAGTAAGCCGGGTTGAAACGCGTTCTTGTGCGATTGGCCATTGAATCCATGGTGCTATGTTGGCTAGTCGAAAACGACGTGGAACCCACGGGTTGATACGCATGGCACGGCGCGCTGCGGCGCGGCGTGCCATGACGCTTTTGGAAATGGCCGTCGTGGTATTTATTGTCGGCCTGCTCGGTTTGGCGGCAGCCACGCGTTACGGTGGTGCGACCGTCGCCGAAGTCAGCGCGCATGGATTTGCCAGGCGGCTAGCACTCGATTGCCTGCAAGCGAGGCGACGGGCCATCAGCACGGGTGATAACCACTCTCTCCGGTTTAGCTTTGCCGGCGGCCAGGCCACGCAGTATGCCTTGCATCGCAATCAGGCCGGAGTCGACATGGTGGTCGATGAGACGCGAACCATTCCAACGGATGTGACGGTAACAACCGGCGGGGCGACAGACATCGAATATACATTTACCGGCGAGACCATTGCCTCGCGCGCGATCACGGTTGCCGGGCCAGATCGCTCGTGGAGGGTTTCCATACCCCAGGTCACCGGCAAGGCGTTTGTCGACGAACTGTAGCGCGTTCAGTGATTACCATGCGGAACAACCACAAACGCAGACATTCCTCATCGCATTCCTGCCGAAGCGCAGCGTATTCGTTGCTGGAGGTCGTACTTGCCTCAGCGATCTGCGCTACGGCGATTGTGCCCGCGCTGGCCCTGGTGCGTGATGGGGTGGACCTGGCGGACAACATCGACGCCCGACATCAGTTGTTGCTCTACGGCGTGTGCAAGATGGAGGAGCAGACAGCAGTCGTCGCGGCAGGCTGGGTCGAGGGTACGATTGCGGGCGACTTTGCCGCGGAAGGCAACCCTCGCATTCGTTTCATCGTTTCGCGTTCGGATGATTCCGCGAGTGGTGGGATCGATCAGCGATTGATGGGGATCACCGTCACCACGTACCGCGATGACGATGGGGATGGTTCGTTGGACGCGGGAGAACTGAGCACGATCTTGAAGACCAAGATCAGCAAGCTGGCGAGCTATGAAGACAAGGCAAGCAGTTAACGTCCGGCGCGACGGCTTGTCGCTGCTGGAGTTGATGGCGGCGACAGCCATGATGGCGACGCTGATGGCGTCGGTCGTGGTCGTTGTGCGATCGGGATATGCGATTTGGACCGTTCAGCAAGATGACTTGGACAGGCTGGAAAACGCCTATGGGGTGCTGCGGCACTTGGTGAGAGAGGTTCGGCAAGCGGACTCGGTGGCTGTGATCTCGGCCCCCAGCGACACGTCCGGCGATGTCTCCTTGCTGACGGCCTCGGGAGTGACGCGGGCGTGGAGCCACAATGCCGCGACAGGCGAAGTGTCGTTCAATAATGGCGTGAACAATCAATTGCTTGCGCGAAACATCGATCAGATCGTGTTCGTGGGATACAAGGCCGACGGCGTGACCCAGTCGACCATTGTGGAAGAGATTCAATTGTTGGAATGTCGAGTCCAGGTGACACTTCCGAACGCAGCCGGGCCGGTGCGGACGGTGTCTTCAAGAGCATGGATCCGATCATGGTAGCAAGAAGCATGAGTTCCCCGTGGTTAGGGCGATCACGGCTGTCCTTGGCAGGGCGGCGCCGTCGCGGCGTGGCGCTCTTGCTGTGCCTGTTCGTGCTCGCGATTGTCACGGTGTGGATTACCAACATGCTGGATTCAGCAACCGTGTATCAATCGGCATTGCGAAACGCAATCGAATACGAGCAGGCAGTATATCTTGCAAACGCGGGCGTACATCACACCGTCGCTGAACTGGAGAAAGATAAGGCATGGCGTGGCGTCGCAACTGCCGGCGGCTACCCGGCAAACGGTTCGTACATGGCAACGGTTGTGGACGGGGCCGTGCCGGGCACGGTCGAAATTACTGCCGCCGGCGTGGCCGGGGAAACCACGCGGCGGTTGCGGGCAACGGTGCAAGTGAAGTGAGGCGAGATCATGAGAAATCCACAAGGCAGTGATCGCCGCCAAGATGTTCCGCGTCGCGAGGGTCGAGACCGTCGACGATTGGCGGACCCTCGTTATGCGATGATCGAAGTATGCCGCTCACATCTTCACATGGTACTCGTGAACCGGGATGAGGGCGATGACGGCGACAAGGTGGTGACGCGATCAATCAAGTGGCGCCGGTCGGCGACCTCGCTCCACACAGAGTTGGGTGAGCAGGAACTCATCGAGGCGTTTCGCGCACTTGCCGCCGAAGTACAGATGGCCGGCGCCAAGACCCGGATAGCACTCAGCGGGGAGTTCTGTGTAACACGAGTCGTCACTGGCTCGACCGACGATGTTCGTCGGGAACTTACCGAGATGGAAGAGCGGAGCCTCCGCTACCTCACCCTCGGCCCGGGACGCAAGGAACTGGCCGGACAGATACAGCAACTCGATGTGCGACATCAGCACGCCGTGTTGGCCGTGGCGAATCAACAGACGCTTGATCTTCTGATGCGGATTGCCGAGGAAGTCAATCTTCAAATCGAGGCGATCGAGCCCTCGCTTATTGCCCTCAGCCGGTGCCAGGCTCATTTGCGATCCGCGCGCGACGAAGCCTGCTTGATCGTGCAACTGGATGACGGCAAGGCAGAACTCGGTATCTGCCATCGCGGCCGGTTGCTGCTCGAGTATCGGCCAAGCGGACAAGCCAATTCGGAGAACATCTCCGAAATCGTGTCCCAACACTGGGCACGCTTGGTACGATTTTTGGAGCGTTACCACGGTCATGCCCAGGCGCCCTTGCGACAAATCTATCTGACGGGGGAGCCTTCCGCCGTGGCAGTCGCAAAACAGGCATTTTCCCGGTTTGGCCAACTGCACGTCGAAGTCCTGGATCCAAGCAATTTGATCACGAGTTGGCAGTATGTGGGCAACCCGCCTGGCACGGACATGGCCGCAGCACTTGGGCTGGCATTATTGCTCGATCCGGCGGCAGCCGAACAGCTAGGCCCCAACCTGATCGAGCGCACCCTCGCGGAATTTCGGCCTCCCATGCGACCCGTCCTGGTACGCAGCCTGAGCCCGGTTGCAGCGGTATTGCTCGTGGCCGCCGCGCTGTTTGCATTGCATGTACACGAACGACACATCACCACGCAACTCCGCGCGGAACTCGAACTCTTGCAGCCGGTGCGCGTGCGGGCGACGGAACTCGGGCAGAAGCTGACTGCGGCCGAAGTCAAGCTGACTCAGCTACGCGACTTGGCGGAGAGGTTGCCGCGGCCGAATTGGCAGGGTTTACTGGGCCGCATTGGTCAGAGTATGCCGGACGACGTTTGGCTCGATCGGCTCACTCTCGAAGACGGCCGTTCCGCGTCGCTCACGGGAGCAAGTTACAGCGATACTGGAATTTATGATTTTGTCGGCTACCTGAAACATGTTCCGGACATCACGGAGACCGCCCTCGAGGGTACCGGCGTTGGCCACACATCGACCGGCCCAACTACAAATTTTGATTTGCGGCTGACGCTAGCAAGCCCTGCCGGCAGCAACGATGAGGAAACCCGCGATGATTAAGGAAACTTTGCGGAGATTTTGTGAGTCCCGCCACCGCTGGCTAATCGTTATAGCCGGAACATTTGGTATAGGACTTCTCATGGTAATGCCGCTAGTCGATACCTATTGTGCGGAACGTGCGGAAAAGAATGCCTTGTCGGCTGAGTTGGAGTCGGCAAGGCTGATCGCGGCCAAGCTTGGGTCTTACGAGACGCGGGTAGCGGAAAAGCTGGCTCAATTGGACGAGGTTGAGGCCCGCACAATCGATGACGAGTCGTTGCCAGTGTTTCGGGAGAAGCTGGTCGATTTGGCAAAGGAGACGGGATGTAGCATCCGGCGGCTGAATGTGGGGCCTGTGTCGTTGCGGCCATGGACCGCCGGCGACGATCCGACCGCTACCGAGTTAGTCGCCAGCCGAGACGAGGCGGTAACGGAGTTTATGCTGGAGTGGCGTCCCATTAGCATTTCGGTAAGTGGATCCAATTCCAGCTTGCACAACATGCTCGACCGCATCGCAGCGATCGGTCTGCTAATCCACACGAAGTCGTTGGAGATGTATCCCTCGAATCCGAGCCGGCAATCGCTCACGATCGATATGGAACTTTGGTGTTACACGCTCTCCCGCCGCAGCTAGGCGAGAGTTGGGACGAACAAACCTGACGGTAAATCGAGCGTTGGAAGTATCCGGCAGGGTGTTCGTGTCATCGGAGGACACATGGTGCGAAGGAGCGCGGAGAAAGATCGCCGCCGGTGTCGACTGGCGTGTCTGGGCTGCTGCGCTCTTGCTGCGCTCGTACTACAGTTTGCGCCCGCCACCTACCCTGCCCTTGCTGCCGCCGAAACTCCCCCTTTTCCTCCGCCGTTGCCGGCGGAGTCGGCAGCGGAAATTCCGGCGGACGACGCTACCGATGCCGCCGAGCCGCAAGGCGACGTTCCGGCCGCCGAAACGAACCCCGTGGACTCGACCCCAGCCCCGGCCGTTTCAGCGCGCGTTGATTCGCCACGAGCCGACCGTGGCAACGGCAGTCTCGATGCCACCTTGGAGCGGCGGGGCGACCTCACCTTGCGAAACTCGACACTCGATGGGGCATTGTTTACCATCAGCGAACTGTGGGGCATCAACATTGTCGTTGGAGAAGTCAAGGGGACCGTCAACGGCGTGTTCAAGGACGCTCCACTCCGTGAGATTCTGGACTCGATTTTGCTGAGCAATGGCTACAGCTACCGGCCGGTTGGCGAGAGTCTGGTGGTTAGCCCGCTTGCCGATTTGGGGCAAGTGAATCCATTTTTCGAGACGGCGACCATCCCCGTGCATACGGCGGACGTCGACGAAATCGTGGAAGGAGCAAAGCTGCTGAGTACGCCCCAGGGCCAGGTGCGTGCGATAAAATCCGCACGCAGTCTGTTTGTTCTTGACTTCCCCGACCGCGTGAAAATGATCCGCGAGTTCGTGGCGGCCGTGGACGGGGCGACGGGCCAGGGTTTGGCGGCAGGCGGGGTGGGCCTCGGTTCCTCGCGGATGGACCAACCGCTCGAGGTGGGTTACTTCCACACGCAATTCATTACCGCGCGCACCGCGGAGGAGGCCCTGCAGGCGGTGCTCAGCAAGGACGGCAAGGTCGGCGTGATGGAAAAGGAAGACCGCCTGCTGATTACCGATCACGCGGAAAACCTGGCCATGGTGGAAAGGGTTCTGGAGCGAATCGACCATCCACGGCCACAGGTTCGCATTACCGCGCTGATCTACGATATCAGCCTGCAGGACATCGAGCAGCTTGGCATCAACTGGAATTCGGAGATTAAGGGTCGTATCGGGGCTGATGGTGAACCGGGCACCTCATTGGGCATCGACTCCATTATGCAGGTTCCATTCCAGGCCGGCGCGACGGGCAGCACTCTGACCTTCCTGAATCTGAGCCGGAATCTGGATATCACGGCCGTGGCGCTTGCCCTGCAGAATGCGAACGACGCGCGGCTGCTGGCCGACCCCAATGTAGCCGTGCTCGAAAACGAAGAAGCGACCTTCCAAAGCATTACGGAGATCCCGTACCAACAGCTCACGCAAACTCAACAAGGCGGGAACATCGGCACTACCGCCTTCAAAAATGCGGGCATCACTCTGAAAGTACGGCCTAAAATTTCGACCGATGGCACGGTTGAAATGGAGGTAGCACCCGAGTTCAGCCGGTTAACCGGTTTCACGCCGGGCGATAATCAGCCGATCATCGACGTACGTACCGCGTCGACCGTGCTGCGGATCGCCAATCGCCAAACCGTAGTGATCGGCGGCCTTCGGCAGCGGAGCGACGTCGGTGATTTCAAGGGAGTGCCGTACCTGAAAGATATTAAACTCATCGGACGCTTGTTCCGCTCGCGGGAAACCGACGTTCGAGAGAGCGAGCTGGTCGTATTCATCTCGCCCGAAATCATTGGCTACTCCGATGATCCAACGACTCGGCAAAAGATGGTTGCCGATACGGTCGCATGCCGACTCAATCA
>JAKEGR010000257.1 GCA_022615465.1 Planctomycetota bacterium
CTGAGAGTTGGGAAGCCGCCAAGAACGACGGCGAGCGTTGGCGATGGGTTCTCGAAACCATGGTCGCGTGGCAGCCATCACGGCGAATCAATGAACAGATGGCTCGCGCCAGTTTCCTCCAAGCACAGTTCGACGTACAGACAATGGCCGAGTACCGTATTCTGCTTGCCCGGCAGGACGACGAATCCAAGGATCGCCCCGCCACCTGGGCGCTCGATACGCTGGGCGAAGATGAAACGATCGCCCGCCTGGCTACTGGGATCAAGCGGTTCACGCTCCCCGAAGAACATAATTTCATCAAACTCTTCCAAGAAGTCGTCGCATCCGATCCACCTGTAGAAATGAAGGACGCGGCCCTCTCCTACCTCCGGCAACTCGCGACCATCTTTGAAAACCGCCGCCAGTATGCTCGCGCGGCGGAGTATTGGCGACAAGCGATCGAGCGCGAAGACAACGCCGAACTCAAGCAGCACGCCCGCGAACGCTTGAGCCAGATTGTTGGCAACTGGGGCCAATTTGAAAGCTCGCTGCTGCAGCCCGCCGGCCAAGGCGCCTCGGTCGAATTCCGCTATCGCAACGCACGGCGGGTCGAGTTTGTCGCTCACGAAATCAACATTCGCCAATTGCTCGACGACGTAAAGACCTACTTGAAATCGAACCCGGAACAGCTTGATTGGAAACAGATCAATATCTCTGAAATCGGCTACCGGCTTGTCACGGAGAACCAACAGCAATACCTGGGTGCCGAGGTTGCCCGTTGGCATCTTGACCTTGAACCTCGCGAAAAACACTTTGACCGCCGCGTCACCGTTTCGACGCCGCTGCAAAAAGCCGGTGCCTATCTCCTCACTGCCAAGGTGGCCGACGGCAACACTTCGAAAATCGTCCTTTGGCTGGCCGATACGGCCATCCTCCGCAAGCCGATGGCCGACAAGTCGTTCTACTTTCTGGCAGATGCCGCCACCGGTCAGCCAATCGCCGGGGCCAATGTCGAATTCTTCGCGTATCGGCAGCGTCACATCGACGGCAACCGCTATCAGGTAGACACGAAGGGCTTCGCCGAGCATACCGACAAGGAGGGCCAGGTTTTTCTGCCGCTACTGAACGACACGGCCGATCCCCGCGCGCGCGAATTCCAGTGGCTAGCCATCGCCACGACAGGCGACGGCCGACTCGCCTACCTCGGCTTCCACAACGTCTGGCGAGCACAGAATGGCAACCCGCAGTTCCAAGACATCAAGACGTTCGGGATTACCGATCGCCCTGTTTACCGCCCCGGCCAAACCGTGCAGTTCAAGTTCTGGATCCGTGAGGCGCGGTACGATCTGGAAGAGAAATCGCAATTCGCGCATCAGTCGTTTGCCGTGGAAATCCACAACCCAAAAGGCGAAATCGTCTCCAACCAAACCTTGACCAGCGACAACTTTGGCGGCATCGACGGCAAGTTCGAGTTGCCCAGCGACGCCACACTCGGCTCCTATCAACTGGTTGTCGTCAATCGTGGCGGCATCACCTTCCGGGTCGAAGAATACAAAAAGCCGGAGTTTGAGGTCACGGTCGAAGCGCCCAAAGAGCCGGTGAAGCTCGGTGACACGATCCAGGCCACGATCCTCGCGAAGTACTACTTCGGGTCGCCGGTCGTCAATGCCACCGTCAAATACAAAGTGCTCCGCGGTGAGCATGCCAGCCGCTGGTTCCCGCCCGGCCCGTGGGATTGGCTTTACGGCCCAGGCTACTGGTGGTTTGCGTACGAATACGACTGGTATCCCGGTTGGCGAAACTGGGGCTGCGCGCCGCCGGCGCCGCGGTGGTCTTGGTACCGCCCTGCCCCACCAGAAATCGTCGCCGAACGCGAAGTGCCGATTGGTCCCGACGGCAAGGTCGAAGTGGAAATCGATACCGCGCTGGCCCAGGCCACGCATCCGGACCAGGATCACCTGTATACCATCCAAGCGGAAGTCATCGATCAGTCGCGCCGCACGATCGTCGGCAGTGGCGAGGTTCTTGTCTCTCGCAAGCCATTCGATGTCAACGTATGGGTTGATCGCGGCTATTACCGCGTTGGCGGCACGATTCAAGTCAGCGCCGCCGCGCGGCGGCTCGACGGCAAACCGGTGCCGGCCAGCGGCAAATTGCGTCTGCTGAAAATCACCTACGGCGACGCGCCCGAACGGTCCCCCTTGGAAACCGAAGTGCGCAACTGGGATCTCGCCACCAACGACCAAGGTCTGGCCGATCTGCAGATCAAGGCATCCGAAATGGGCCAATACCGCCTCGCCTATGCGGTCACCGATGCCGCCGGGCATGCAATCGAGGGCGGCTATGTCTTCACCATCATCGGCGAAGGATTCGATGCCAGTGAGTTCTGTTTCAACGATCTGGAAGTCATTCCTCAGCGCCGGCACTACGCACCCGGCGACAAGGTGGAATTGCAGATCAACACCAACCGCGTCGGCTCGACCGTGCTCCTCTTCGCGCGGCCGGCCAGCGGCGTCTACCTACCGCCACAAGTGCTTCGACTCGACGACAAGAGCACCGTCGTCGAGCTCGAAGTCGCACCGGGCGATATGCCCAACTTCTTCGTCGAAGCCGTTGCGGTCGCGAATGGCTCCGTCCATACCGTGGTTCGCGAGATCCACGTCCCGCCGGCAAAGCGAATCCTCAAGGTGGACCTCGTCCCTACGGCCGACGCCTATCAGCCCGGCCAAAAGGCCAAACTCAAACTGAGAATCACCGACGAAGCCGGCCAGCCATTCGTTGGTTCCACGGCGCTATCAGTCTACGACAAGAGCGTCGAATACATTTCGGGCGGCTCGAATGTTGCCGACATCAAGGCTTTCTTTTGGAAATGGCGGCGCGAGCATCAGCCCTACCTGGAAGCCAATCTCTTCCGCCGGTTCACCAACCTCGTCCCGCCCGGCCAGACGATGATGGGATCGATCGGCATCTTCGGCAACACCGTTGCCGATGACGAATCGTCTTTCCTCGGCGAGGAAGTGGCGAAAGAGAGTTCCGGCGGCGTGGCGCTGGGCTACGGGGTGTCTCGCGGACTCGCCCTTGGCCGCATGGGTGAGTCAGCGGCCATGCCCGCCGCTGCCGCGCCGGAAAGCGGCATGGTTATGGCGAATGGTGCGGTCGACATGTTTAGCCTCAACTCCGCGGCTCCCGCCCCACTCATCGAACCCACCATTCGTAGCGAATTCGCCGACACGGCCTTCTGGGTCGCCTCGCTCGAAACGGACAAAGACGACCTCGCCGAAGTCGAATTTGACATGCCGGAGAATCTCACCACCTGGCGGGTCCGCGCATGGAGCATGGGTCCAGGCACGCGCGTCGGCGAGGCGTCGGCCGAGGTGGTTACTCGCAAGAATCTCATCGTTCGGATGCAGGCGCCGCGATTCTTCGTCGAGACCGACGAGGTGCTGCTCAGCGCAAATGTCCACAACTATCTGCCCGACGCCAAGCAAGCCACCGTGCGGATCGAGCTCGATGGCAATACGATCGAACTACCTGCCTTGGCCGAACAAACCATCGAGATCCCCGCCGGCGGTGAGCGGCGCGTGGATTGGCGCGTGAAAGTCGTCCGCGAAGGCGAAGCCACGCTCCGCATGCTCGCGCTGACCGATGCCGAGTCCGATGCCGTGCAAATGAAGTTTCCCGTCTACGTCCACGGCATGCTGAAAATGGAGAGCTATAGCGGCGCGTTGCGGCCCGACGATCGGCTGAGCGCGTTCGAGGTCGCCGTGCCTGCCAAACGCCGTGCCGAACAAACTCGGCTCGAAGTCCGCTACTCGCCGTCGCTCGCCGGGGCGATGGTCGATGCGCTCCCTTACCTTATCGACTACCCCTACGGCTGTACTGAGCAAACACTCAACCGCTTCCTGCCGGCGGTCATCACGCAGAAAACGCTTCTGCAAATGGGCCTCGACCTGAAGACCGTCCAGGAAAAACGCACCAATCTCAACGCCCAGGAACTCGGCGACGCCGCGGATCGCGCAAAGGGTTGGCAGCGCTACGATCGCAATCCGGTTTTCGATGAAGCGGAGCTGTCACAGGTCGTGAAAGCCGGCGTCAATCGGCTCAGCGAAATGCAGCTTTCCGACGGCGGCTGGGGCTGGTTCACCGGCTGGGGCGAACACAGTACGCCTCATACAACGGCGGTCGTCGTTCACGGTCTGCAGATCGCCAAGCAAAACGACGTCGCCCTGGTTCCCGGCGTACTCGA
>JAKEGR010000258.1 GCA_022615465.1 Planctomycetota bacterium
CAGCCACCCAACGCCCAGCCCCCCACTCACGCCACCTTAGTGCCTTCCGCTTTCTCCGGCACTTTTTGAAGGATTTCGAGAAGCACCTTGTCGGGGTCGATTCCCTCGGCCTCGGCTTCAAAGTTGAGGATCACGCGGTGCCGCAGCGCCGGCAGGAACACGCGCCGCACATCTTCGAAGCTGACGTTGTACCGGCTGCTGAGCAGTGCCCGGACTTTCGCGGCCAGGGTAAGCGTCTGCGCCCCGCGCGGGCTGCTCCCCCATCGCAAATACTGGTTCGTAATCGGCGGCGCGAATGGCCCTTCCGGATGCGTGGCCAGCGTCAGCCGGGCGACGTAATCCTGCACATGGGGCGCGAGGATCACTTCACGCACTAGCTGTTGCCACTGGACGATCTCCGTGCCTTCCATCACCTTGTCGGGTTGGACGACGACGCCCTTCGTCGTCCGCTCGATGATAGCGTTGAGTTCCTCGCGGCTGGAATAGCCGAGCAGGAGCTTGAAGAAGAACCGGTCGAGCTGGGCCTCGGGCAGCGGATAGGTGCCTTCCTGCTCGATCGGGTTCTGCGTGGCCATCACCAAGAACGGCTGTTCGAGATGGAACACGTGGCCGGCAATGCTCACACTGTGCTCCTGCATGGCTTCGAGAAGAGCCGATTGCGTTTTCGGCGTGGCGCGGTTGATTTCGTCGGCCAGCAGGATTTGCGTGAAGACCGGCCCTTTCTGGAATTGAAATTCGCGCCGGCCGTGCTGGTCTTCGATGATCATATTCGTCCCCAGGATGTCGGCCGGCATCAGGTCGGGCGTAAACTGAATCCGCGAGAAATCCAAGTCGAGCGTTTGGGCGAGTGTCCGAACGAGAAGCGTTTTTCCCAATCCTGGCACGCCTTCCAAGAGGCAATGACCGCCCACGAAAAGGCAAGTCAGCACGCCGTGGACGATGTCGTTGTGCCCGACAATTACGCGGCTGAGCTGCTTGTAAACGGCCTTGTAACGCTCGGCGAACTGCGCGGCACGTTGTTCGATCGATTCGACAGTAGACATAGTAAATGGTTAGGGGGTGAGAGGGGCCTTAGCGTCGGCGTCCACGCCGAATCCACGAACCTTGGCGTGTCGTCACATTGTAACCGCCGCGTCACTTGTTGTCGTCAATGCCGCGGTCTTTCCAAACCTGCTTCTTCGCCTTGAGCAATCGTGCCGTGTACGAATCCTCCGGTTCGTCTTCCACCTTGGGCATCTGCGGGCTGGCGGCGGGTAGCTTTGTCGGCTCGGCTGCGGTTGCCTGAATCTCAGTTGCGTTCGGATCGATCGGCGTTTCCGCGTCCGGTTCAAATCGCGACGCCGCCCGCCGACTCTCGATCGACCGCTCGATCTCCGCCTTGCGGCTCCGCAACCGCTCCATGGTTTCAGGCGCTACGACCTCGCGCTCGCGCCGCAGCACGATGTCACCAGCGCGCGTCCAAACAGGGCCAAGCCAATCGAAGCTTACCTGGACGCGGCGAACAAACACATCGGCAAAAAACAGGCAGCTACCGACCAGCACCAGCCAGGGCCAAATATCCTGGATGGCGATCGCCAGCGGCAAGTCATGGCGGTATGGATCGACCGCCAACTGCGGCCCTAGCGACTCTTCTTCCTTGGTCTCCGGCACCTCCGGCAGTGGTGGTAGCAGCTTGCCGGGATCGCCAGCTTTCGTCAACAACTTGGCGATCGATTCGAGCAGCGTCACGTTGCTCTCACGGTCGCGGAACTCATCCGAGTAGCCGACGTTGACGCCGGTGCGGATCATCGCCTGCCCGGCACCCGGCGTCACCATAATCATATAGCTGCCAGGAGTCGTTGAGTCGAACTCGCCGACATACCGGCCGGGTGCCGTCTGCTCGATGTCGAGCGGGATGGATTCCATGTTCGGCCCAATCACCGTCCCGGTCATCGTCTGGTAATTGAGGAATTCGTCGTTTTTGTCCAGGGCCGAGATTACCACTTGCGTCTTGCTGCCCTGCACATCGGCCGTTACCACAAAATTGCCCGTGTCGCCCGACGGCCGCATCGACCAGCGGACCATCTGGCTGAAGAACCGATCGTACTGATCCCATGCGGTCCACGAACTGGTCCAGCGCAGGCCCGCGTCGGTCGTGAAGGCCACGGCCTTGCCGAGACCATAGTTCCAGGCGGCGAGGATCGTCGAATTCTGAGCTTCTGAAGGGATCGGCGACCGCAGAATCACTTCCACAAGCGAGTTCTCCTTCACGCTTGTCAGCACAAATCCGCTCACAGGCGGAAACGCGTCGTTGAGGCCCTGCACAATCTCATGATCCATGAGGATCTGCGGAATTACGGGTGGCTGAGGCTCGTACACGAGCGGCCGGGCGATGCGTCTCGCCTCCCGCTGGTAGATTTTTGGCAACGCGTTCGCGTTGTTCACCACATAGTATTTGCCACCCGTGAAGGTGGCGATGTCCTGCATGATGTTGCTGCCCAGGATGCCATGCGAACCGACCGCCACCGTCGTCACCTTCACGCCGCCATCCTTAAGTGCCTGGAGCGTGCTGGGTGATGGCGGCGAAGGGTCGCCGTCGCTGATAATGATCATGTGTTTCACGGCCGCGTCGGGCAAGGCGGCAAATGCGGCCGCCGCCTTCTTCATCGACGGATCGAATTCAGGCATGTCGCCGATGCTCATGCGGTCGATTCGCGATAACATCACCTGCCGGTTTGGCCCGACGCGAAGCATGCCTCCTTGCGACTGTCCCCACAGCCACTGATCCGTGCCATTCCACGAAATCAGGCCGCAGTAATCGCGCGGACCGAGTGCTTTGATCGCCTCTTCCGCGATGACTTTCTGCCAATAGTTCGCTTGTGGAATCTCCCCAGCGTGCATGTTGAGCACCAGCGCCCCGACCGGCACCACTTTGGCGCTCTTGATCTGGAAATCGACCGGCATCGCCTTTTCAAGATCGGTGTTCGTCCAGCCGCCGGCGCCAAAACTATTTGGCCCCCCGACCATGATCAGCCCGCAACCAAGCTCTTCGGTGTTTCGCACGAGCATTTTGATTTGCTCGTCGGTAAAGCTGCTGACGCTGGCCGCATCTTCGCCGCTCGAACGCGGAACGTTCGCCAGGATCACTGTGTCGTACCGCTGAAGTTCGGGGAGCGACGAAAACAGCCGATTGCTGGGCATCGCGACTACTTCCAAGCCGTCGTCCCGTAACCGCTCGATGAGGTAATCAAACTCGCCGGCGTGTTCCCAGTCTTCGATGAGCAGCACCTGGCCCTTGCCGCGGACGTGGGTGAACGCCGTGGCCAGATTGTTCTGCGACAAAGCGTCGGCTTTGGGATCGTCGGGGACAAAGCGGGCTTCGTAGGTGTAGAAATCGGCCTGGTCGATTTCCTCCCGCAGCGAGAACACGCGTTTGCCTGGCTCGATTTCGACCGGCGCGTCGGCGAGGGTTTCTTCGCGGTCTCCCGCTTTGCGAATGATCCGAATTTTTCCGGCGACCGGCTGGACGTTTTCCGTCTCCTCCGTCGCGTTATTGAGCACCACGCGCAGTTCGAACGGCTGGCCGCGGCGGACGTCCGCCGGCAGGGCGACCTTGTCCACCGAGACTTCGCTGGTTCGCACCAGCGGCACCGGCAGCACATCGATGCTCACGCCCGCGTCGGCCATCGCCCGGGCCTGTTCCAGTGCGTCGCCGATGTTTTCGTTGCCGTCGGTGACGATGACGACCCGCTTGGCCGAGTCGTGCGGAAACATCGCCATCGCCCGTTGCATGGCATTGGCCAGATTCGTGAATTCCGGATCGAGCAGGCTTTCGATGCGAGTCCGCAGTTGGATATCGAAATCCACCGGCGGGAGTTCCACCTCGGCATTCCGACCGAAGACGATCACGCCGGCCTGGTCGCCCAGTGAATCATTTCTCTGTTCGCGAATCGAGGCGTTCGTATAGCGGATCATCGCCTCGCGGCGGGCCTCGGGAATACTGAGAGATTGATCGAGCAGATAGATGACCGTGAGCCGGTCGCTGGTCCGCTGATACTGCATTTCACCGAGCGCAAATACCAGCAGCATCAGCACCAGCGTGCGGAGCGCCAACGCGAACACCC
>JAKEGR010000259.1 GCA_022615465.1 Planctomycetota bacterium
GTGGTTTGAACTGAATACCCCACTGCCGCCAACAGCCACGACAAATCGTGAAGCAGCGCGGTGTCGGTGGATATAATAAGGATTTTCAGTGGCACTGGATCGAGCATCATCAGGTTTGCCTTTCCGGTTGCCGCGATTGAATCGTTTGCCCCGCTTTACAACCCTAGCACAGCGGCCCGGTGCATGCCGACCGAGAGACCGTTCAGCCAGAAAAAACCCAGGAAAATGCTAGGCTTTCTCGTGGGTGTGCGGCAAGACAGCCGGTGGCGTTTCCGCTCCCCATGTCTCCGTTTCGGATCGCACCGACAGCCGAGGCGCATTATGACCGCGGCTGTTCGGCTCACGCCGTTAAGATCGCAAGAGTTGACGTGGCCCACATCACCTTTTCCAGCAAGACGCGTTCGAAGCCAAGCGTCGAGTTCTACTCGGACGGCGCAAGCGAACCGCGCCGCGTGACGATCGACAAATGTCCGTTCCGGATTGGTCGGGTGGAAACATCCGACCTGCGGATCGACTCGGCCCAGGTTTCTCGGGAGCATGCCGAGATCGTGGAACGGAGCGGTGTGTGGTTGATCCGTGATCTGGGAAGCATGAACGGCACGCAGGTAAACGGCAAGCGGGTTACCGAAGCCATGCTGGCCGACGGCGATATTGTGAAGCTCGCCGAAACAGAACTGACGTTTCTCGCCTCGGCGGCGGCGCAGTTCCAACGGATGGCGACGCAGCCAAGTCCATCGCGTGATCTCCCCTACGTGACGAAGTCGGTTCCAGCAGAGATAGTGGCGGCCCGGGCACTGATCGAGGCCACGTTGTGGCAAGCAATTCCGATCGAACTCAACTGGGTTGTTTCGTTTCGGCATTCTACGATGGAGGCGGTGTTTACGGGCCTTTCGACAAATGAAGGTCTCACCAATCCGCAGCCGTTGTTTCGCTCGAATCACTGCGCCGGATTACGCTACCGCGAACTCTATCGTCAGCGGTCACTGGAATTGGCAAGAGAGCGCAGTCTGGCAACTCGCTTATTTGTTCCCGTTGATGCTGCTGAAATTGAATCTCCCAATCCCTTGCTGGTCGAACTGGAACGAATCCAAGATGTGCTGCCGAGCGGATGGGAACTCGGCATCACGATTTCGCTGCCAGTCGTGCTGGAATCGACTCAGGTTGGCGGATTCTATCAGACCCTGCGTAATCAGGGCCTGCTCATTGCCTACGATCAATTTCAAGGGAACGGCGGGCAAGTGATGCAAATCGACGCGCTGGTGCCGGATTACTTGGTGCTTTCCGAAAGCATGACCAAGGGCTTGCACGAAACACGACAACCTATGCGACGCTTGGAGTCGGTGATTGCCGTCTGCGAGGAATTGGCAATCAAGCCGGTGCTGCCGCCATGCAATTGCGAGCGCACGATCGATCTCTGCCGACAATCGGGCTGTGACCTGATGCTGCACAAGAGAACCACTCTGAATAGACCGGGAGTCATTGCGCCGGCTACGCCCCGCGACCTGGTACCGACGGTGGGATAAACCGGACAACAGGATTGTACGTACTGGTTGCGCAATGTCGACGACGCTTCAATGCAACGACGAAATTTTTCCGGGCTACACGCTCACCGATCGGCTCGGGTCGGGCGGATATGCCGAAGTGTGGCGAGCGCGCGCCCCAGGCGGCATCGATAAGGCGATCAAGTTCGTCTACGGCTACTATGATGAAGATCTGGCCACCCAAGAGTTGAAAGCGATGGAGCGGATCAAGGACGTCCGCCATCCCTTTCTGTTGTCGCTCGAACGGTTCGAGGTTGTCAACGGCCGGCTGGTAATCCTCACCGAGCTGGCAGACATGAGTCTCGATCAACGAGCGCGACAATGCCGGGCCGAAGGATTGGATGGCATCCCGCGCGAGGAACTTCTGCGTTACCTGGCAGACACGGCGGAGGCGCTCGACTATCTCGCACAGCGGCACGGGCTGCAGCATCTTGATGTGAAGCCGGAGAACTTGCTCATCTCCGGCGACCACATCAAGGTTGCCGATTTTGGTCTCGTCAAAGAACTCACCACGAGGTCGCAGAATTCGCTCGTTTCCGGGATGACTCCGACCTACGCGTCACCAGAAATGTTCGACGACACACCGTCGCCACACAGCGACCAATACAGCCTGGCGATCGTGTATCAGGAGATGCTGGCTGGCGCGCTGCCGTTTCCCGGTCGCACCGCGGCACAACTTGCCAAGCAGCATACGCAGGCTCAGCCACAACTCATGGCCCTGCCGTCTCACGACCGGCCCATCGTAGCACGGGCATTGGCGAAAAACCCCGCGGAACGCTTTCCTTCCTGCCGGGCGTTTGCCGACGCTCTGCTGCGTGCGACGATGCCAACCTTTCCAGCCGCTGATCAAGCGAGTGGCGAGCCGCTGGCGGCGGGCGTCACTCCCGTTTCACAACTTGACGACACAGACTGCGGCTCTTTCGGCACTATCCAGCGCCCCATGCTTCTCTGTGAAAGCGTCCGCACACAACCGATTGGTCGCGGCCGCGAAGAGGGTTCCGCCGCTTCCTCGCAATTTGCAGATGCCGTCGTCGATCAACCCGCTGACCGCGAGATCATCGATGTCGCCGCGCCCGCCTTGGATCTGCCTTTGGATTGCCGGCAGCCGACGCTTTATGTCGCGATCGGGGGTGTTGGAATCCAACTTCTGTGCCGCCTGCGGCAATTATTGGCAGATCCCATGGACTTGGATCCGGCAGAAGACACACAGCAGATGCTCGCGCTCGACACCGACCGCAACGAACTCAAGCAAGCCTGCGCGGGCCACTGGAAGAACCCGCTTCTCCTCGACGACACACTCCATTTGCCGCTGCGACTGCCGAAGAGCTACGACGAAGAGTGCCGCGAATCGCTGGCTTGGCTCAGCCGCCGCTGGCTGTACAACATACCGCGATCCTTGGAGACACGCGGTTACCGGCCGCTGGGACGAGTTGCGTTGGTCGACCATGGGCAGAAAGTGCGTTCGGCGCTCGATAAGCGGCTCGCGCGACTTCGCCAAGGTGTTTCCAATCCGGAAGCATGCCAAGAGCAAAGCCGCCAGCCGATCCGCGTCGTCCTGTTGAGCGGCATGGGCGGCGGCACTGGCGCAGGCATGGTCATCGACGTGGCCAATGCCGCGCGTTCGTTGGCGATTGCCGGCGGCACCGACGTGGAAGTCCACGGAATTTTGCTGTGTACCTGCCTCGGCAATCCAAGCCCCTCTCCGCTGGCAGCCGCCAACACTTTCGCGCTGATTACTGAATTGCGTCATGCCTCCGAGTTTGGCAACCGGGGAACTACCCGCAACGAGGGTATTTTGAAGCTGTTCGATTCCAGCACTCCGCCGTTCGACGCTGTTTACTGCGTTTCGGTTCGAACTCGTTCAGCAAGTCCTGGCGTACACGATGATCTGGAGTCTGTTGCGCAGTATCTTGCAACCGAAGCAACGACGGCCGTTCGCAACGCACTACGCGCGTTTCGTCAATCGCCAACACCACGAGAAGCGGAGCAACCAGGGCAGTTACGGTTGCGGACGCTGGGATGTGTATCGCTCAGCGAGGAAAAGCGACAGGTGTTTCAACGGGTTGCTGGCGAGCTGGCGCGGGCCGTGAAGCAGTATTGGTTGAGTGAGGCCGCTGCCGATGAGTGGCCAACCGCTGGCGACGACCGGGGAAGTAGTGACAAGTTGCCTGAAGCGACCGATGCAAGTGAGTCAGTAGCCGCCATGCAGGGGATAAGCTCGCCTACCAGCAATGGTCTGACTCTCAACAAGCTGTGTTCACGGTTTGGAAACTATGCGTCAACTCGGTTTGCCTGCCAGGCCATTACCTGCGTGATGCAACGAATGGCGGCAAAGGGAGAACGAGACGCCGCCGTTTTCACCCCACGAAACGCCCTCGCCCTCATTGGAACGCTCGGCTCGGCGCTGGAGACCGTGGCTGCCGGTAGGACCACACCGGACAACGGAGAGAACGGCAAGCCGCCCGCAATTGCCTTCGAAGAATTAGTTACCGAGGGAAGTCGTCTTGTTCTCGATAGATTGATCGGCGAGTTCGACCCTGCGCAGTCAGCCCCAACTCGTGTGGTCGAATCACTTCAAGCGATCCTTGCCGACACATGCGTTCACCTGCTGGAGCAAGACCTGAACCGCTCGACAGGCAGCAACGCGGCGGCAGTTTTTCAACACGACGAATCCTACATTGACCACTCGCTCGAGCGCGCGAGCACCAATCTGCTCCAATGCGGCTATGATCGTCGAACACTGGTGTTGATTTCGTCCAAGAGTGATCGCGAAATCGCCGAGGTTCTGCAGGCAAAGCGGGCCATGGCAGCGATCCTTCCGGCGGAAGTTGCCGACGAGATCATCCTTTGTGAAGGGACGGGAATCTCTCCGCGAATCCTCGCAGCCGGGCTGGCCAAGGTCTATCCCGATATCGCGGAGGCAGCCGGCCGTTTGTTCACGCGAGTCGACATCGAATGGAAAAGTCTGGTTTGAAGTGACGCCGGGCACCGGTCGTTGCGATCGATTTACGGCGATGAAAGCATGCCAAGCTCCTCTCGCAGCCAGCCGGGCCGATTGGTCGTGATCGACCACGCGCCGAGTTCCTGATAGAACCGTGCGACTCTTGGATCGTCAACCGTCCACACATGGAACTCGCGACAGCCGGCGTCGCGCAGCCTGGCAATAAACTTTTCATTGACATGCTCGGGCCGTGATTGGGTGCCGAAGCCATCCGCGCCCGTTTGCTTCCAGGCGGCAATCACTTCGTCAACGGTTGGTTTCCAACGGCCGTCTTTCTGCTGCTCGTAGCCGGCAAGCCAGTGCGTTTTCAAGTGAGGCCGCTCGCGTTCGCAAGCGGCAATCGCATCAGCGTCAAAACTGATGATCACGATCTGATCGGAATCAAGGCCCGACGACTCGATCAGCCGAACCATCGGCGGGACGATCTCTGGCCCTGCTTTCAGCTCAATGAAAA
>JAKEGR010000260.1 GCA_022615465.1 Planctomycetota bacterium
ATTGTGGGCCTCACGCTCAAGGAGGCCAAGGAACTAAGTGATTATCTCAAAGACGTGCATGGCATTGAGCCGGCTGCGGGCGGCGCTGTCATGATGGCCGGTCCGGCTGGCGACGGCGGCGGTGCGGCCGCGGCTGCCGAGAAGACGGAATTCGATGTCGTGCTCGAAGGCTTTGGCGACAATAAGATCAGCGTGATCAAGGTGGTCCGCCAGGCGACCAGCCTCGGCCTCAAAGAGGCGAAGGATCTGGTCGAAGGCGTGCCGAGCAAGGTCAAGGAAGGTATCTCGAAGGATGATGCCAACAAGCTCAAGACCGAGCTCGAAGCAGCCGGGGCGACCGTTTCGATCAAGTGATTCATGCGGCCGTGACCAGGCGGTGTCGTCGCTGCGTCGTCGCTCGGCCTGGTGTGGTTTGTTCTTCGAACTGCGCGGCTTGGCGTGGTGCCTGCCGCTTGGATCGCCCACTGTGGCGCCAGTTGCATGAGCCTCGTTCGATCGCTTGTTTTCAAACCTGCGTGTCGGTTCCAGCCGATTGCGAGCGGCTGCGCTAGGGTAGCGCCTGGCGTAGTGTGCGGAGCGATTGGGCAGCAACCGACAGTGCGTTCTTTTGGTGGTCTAACCAGACTGGAGTAACGTATCCCATGGCAGTCACGGCGCGACGACGTTTGGAGACCGCGACGACTCGCCGCTTTGGCAGCGGTCGTGGCCCTCATGCCATTCCAGACCTCACCGAGATCCAGACGAAGGGCTATGCACGCTTCCTTCAGTACGACACCCAGTCCGACAAACGCAAGGACGAGGGCTTGGAAGCGGTGCTGCGCGAGATCTTTCCCATCGAGAGTTACGACAAGAAGCTAACGCTCGACTATTTGCGTTATGAACTCGGCAAGCCGCGATACGAACCGGATGAGTGCCGGCAACTGCGGCTGACTTATGGTCGTCCGTTCCGCATTTGGCTGCGGCTAAACAAAGAGCAGCCGATCGAGGAAGAAGTGTACCTGGGCGACCTGCCGATCATGCAAGGCGGCGGTGAATTCATCATCAATGGCGCCGAGCGCGTCGTCGTCAGCCAGTTGCACCGCAGTCCCGGGATCGATTTTGTTTCCGAGGTGGAGACAAGCGATCGGCGGCTCCACAGTTGCCGCGTGATTCCCGAACGGGGAAGCTGGATCGAGATCAACACGACGAAGAAAGACAGCATCACGGTTCGCATCGACCAGAGCGGCAAGTTTTCGGTCATCACGCTGTTGCGGGCGATGGACCCGAAGTACGGGATGGACGCCGATATTCTGCGGATATTCTACGAGACGACGAAGCAGAAAATCGTCGATGGCCGCAGTGCGGGCAAGATCGAAGGCAAGGTCGCGGTTGGCGACATCGTCTATCCGGTGGGCAGCGAACGGGCTGGCGAGATCATCGTCGAGTGTGGTCAAAAGATCACCAAGAATGCGGCCGAGTCGATTGCTACGTCGGGCGTCAAGAGCGTCGAGGTGATGGATTCGCCGCAGACGCCGCTGATATTGACCGCGCTCGCGGAGGATGGCACGTCGAGCCATGAGGAAGCGTTGTTGCGCATCTATCAACGGCTGCGCCCCGGCAACCCGCCGCAATTGGAGAAGGCCCGCGCGCTATTCCAGGAAAAGTTTTACGATACGAATCGCTATCGGCTGGGACGGGTGGGACGGTTCCGCATCAACCGGAAACTGGACGTCAAGGTGGCGGAAGACGTGATGGTGCTCCGGCCGGACGACCTGATCGCTGCCGTGAAGTACATCCTGTGCCTGGTTGCCGGCGATACGAAGGCGCATGTGGACGACATTGACCACCTGGGCAACCGTCGTTTGCGGACGATCGATGAGTTGGCCTCGGATGAATTGCGGAAGGGTTTCTTGAAGCTTCGCCGCACCGTGCAGGAGCGGATGAGCTTGAAGGACATGGAGGACATGACGCCGCGAAGCCTGATCAATCCCAAGAGCATCTCGGCGGCGATCGAGTATTTCTTTGGACGCGGCGAGCTATCGCAGGTTGTCGATCAAACGAATCCGCTGGCGATGCTGACGCACGAGCGGCGGTTGTCGGCCCTCGGCCCCGGGGGGTTGAACCGCAAGCGAGCGGGCTTTGAAGTGCGGGACGTGCATATTTCGCACTATGGCCGGATTTGTCCGATTGAGACGCCGGAAGGCACGAATATCGGTTTGATTTCCAGTCTGGCGATGTACGCTGCCGTGGACGACTACGGTTTCTTGATCACGCCCTATCGGCGGGTGAAGAACGGGAAGCTCTGCGAGGAAGTTGTGTGGTTGCGCGCCGATGAGGAATCGGAGGGGTATGTTGCTTCGGCAGACACGCCGGTTGTGGACAACAAGTTGCAGGGGGACGCCAGCGGCATGATCGTGGCGCGGCACCATGCTGACTTCGAGATGGTGCCGGTCGATCAGATCCAATATGCGGATGTTACGCCGAGCCAGATGATCGGTGTGTCGGCGGGCTTGATTCCGTTCCTGGAGCATGACGATGCGAACCGGGCGTTGATGGGATCCAACATGCAGCGTCAGGCCGTGCCGCTGTTGGTTACCGAGCCGCCGATCGTTGGCACCGGATTGGAACGCGACGTGGCGCTCCACTCGGGAATGATTGTGCGAGCGGGCCACAAAGGGACGGTGACCTATGCCGATGCCGAACGGATCGAAGTTGGGCCTGAAGTGCATCGGCTGCGAAAGTTCGTTGGTCTGAACGAACGCACCTGCCAAAACCAGAAGCCGATCGTGAAAATTGGCGACAAGGTCGAGAAGGGGCAGGTGATTGCCGATGGGGCCGCGACGTATCAGGGCGAGTTGGCCCTGGGCCGGAACGTGCTCGTGGCGTTCATGTCGTGGGAAGGCTTCAATTTCGAGGACGCGATCATCATCAGCGAAGAACTGGTGAAGAACGACACCTACACGTCCATTCACATTGAGGAGTTCGACGTCGAAATCCGCGAGACGAAGCTTGGACGCGAGGAATTCACCCGCGACATTCCCAACGTCAGCGAAAAGATGCTTCGCAACCTGGACGAAAACGGGATCATCCAAATTGGCACCTACGTCGAGCCGGGCGACATTCTGGTCGGCAAGGTTTCGCCAAAGAGCAAAACCGAATTGACTCCCGAGGAGAAACTGCTGCACGCGATTTTCGGCCGCGCCGGCGAGGACGTGAAGAACGACTCGCTCGAGGTGCCGTCGGGCGTCGAGGGCTTCGTCATCGACACGCAGCGGTTTTCGCGGCGGATGAGCCTCACCGAAGACCAGCGCAAGGAGTTCGAGCGGTCGCTCAAGGCGGCTGAGAAGGAAGGGAACGAACGGGTAGCGGCAGTGTTCGGCGAATTGGTGAGCGAGATCGAGAAGGTGCTGGGGCGAAAGCTCACCGATGAAGACGGCAATTCGCTGGTGCATGACCAGGATTTGGCCTATGTGGTTGAGCAGGCGCATAATTTCAAAATCGACTCGCTCGACCTGCGCAGCCCGCAGCGGAAAAAAGATGTCGAGCGGTTACACAAACAGTTCTGGCCAAGCGTCGAAGAAGCCATCGACGCCCGCGACCGCAAGCTCAACTCCATGAAGCGCGGCGACGAGCTCCGTAGCGGCGTGTTGCAGATGGTGAAAGTGTACATTGCCACGAAACGGGTCATCTCCGTTGGCGACAAAATGGCCGGTCGGCACGGCAACAAGGGCGTCATTTCCAAAATTTTGCCGGTCGAGGACATGCCCTTCCTGGAAGACGGGACGCCCGTGCAGATTCTGCTCAATCCGCTCGGCGTGCCCAGTCGTATGAATGTTGGCCAGATTCTGGAAACGCACCTCGGTTGGGCGGGCGAAAAGCTCGGGTTCCGGGCGGTGACTCCCGTGTTCGACGGTGCTTCGGAGACCGACATCAACAACGCCCTGGCGGATGCTGGTTTGCCAAGGCACGGCAAGGCGCGGCTTTACGACGGCCGCACCGGCGAGCCGTTCGAACAGGAAACCACGGTGGGCTACATCTACATGCTGAAGCTGCACCACCTGGTGGACGACAAAGTCCACGCCCGCAGCACCGGTCCGTATTCGCTCATTACTCAGCAGCCGCTGGGTGGCAAGGCGCGGTTCGGCGGGCAGCGGTTCGGCGAAATGGAAGTGTGGGCGCTCGAGGCCTACGGGGCTGCCTATGTCTTGCAGGAGTTGCTGACCGTCAAGAGCGACGACGTCGAGGGCCGCACGAAGATCTACGAGTCGATGGTCAAGGGCGAGAACACGCTGGAGGCCGGCACGCCGGCCAGCTTCGACGTGCTCACGAACGAAATCCGCGGCTTGGCGCTGAATATGCAGCTCGAAAAGCGCCGCATTTAGAGAGATGCCAGAATAGAGGATTGACTGTCCGGCGCGTCGGGTGAACAAAACACGCACTCACTTCGGTTAAGATTGGAGCGCGATAAGCATGAGTAGCATTTTAGACACTGCCAGTTACGAACGCATCAACGACTATGCCTCGGTCAAAATCAGCCTGGCCCGGCCGCATGACATCCGCAGTTGGTCGTTCGGCGAAGTGAAGAAGCCGGAGACGATCAACTACCGCACCTACCGTCCGGAAAAAGACGGGTTGTTCTGCGAGCGCATCTTCGGACCGGAGAAGGACTGGGAATGCGCCTGCGGCAAATACCGCGGGATGAAATACAAGGGGATGATCTGCGATCGCTGCGGCGTGAAGGTGACGCATAGCCGCGTGCGCCGCAAGCGGATGGGCCATATCGAACTCGCCGCGCCGGTCGTGCATATTTGGTTCTTCAAGGCGATGCCCAGCCGGTTGGGAAGCCTGTTGGCCATGAAGACGACCAGCCTGGAGAAAGTCATTTACTTCCAGGACTACGTGGTGACCAGTCCGGGCGACACGCCGCTCAAGTTGCAGCAGCTTCTTACCGAGGACGAATATCGCCAGGCTCGCGAGCAGTACGGCGAGAGCGGGTTTGAAGCGGGCATGGGGGCCGAGGCGATCCGCAAGCTGCTTCAGCAGTTGGATCTGGTGGGACTTTCGAAGCAATTGCGCGAGGAGTTGAGGGAAACCGGCTCGAAACAGAAGGCGAAGGATCTGATCAATCGCCTGAAGACGGTCGAGGCCATCCGCGATTCAGACAACAAACCGGAATGGCTGGTTCTGGACGTGATTCCGGTGATTCCGCCCGATTTGCGCCCGCTGGTGCTGCTGGATAGCGGGAACTTTGCCACCAGCGACCTGAACGATCTTTATCGCCGCATCATCAACCGCAACAACCGGCTGAAGAAGCTTGTCGACCTGAACGCGCCGGAAGTCATCATCCGCAATGAAAAGCGGATGTTGCAACAATCGGTCGATGCGCTGTTTGACAACAACCGCTGCAAGCGACCGGTGCTGGGATCGTCGAACCGGCCGCTGAAGTCGCTCACCGACATGATCAAGGGCAAGCAAGGCCGCTTCCGCGAGAACTTGCTCGGCAAGCGGGTCGATTACTCGGCCCGCAGCGTGATCGTGGTCGGCCCGAGCTTGAAGCTGCACCAGTGCGGCTTGCCGAAGAAAATTGCGTTGGAGCTTTATCAGCCGTTCATCATCCGCCGGCTCAAGGAACTGGGCCACGCCGACACGATCAAGAGCGCGAAAAAGATGCTCGAGCGGAAGGATAACGAGGTGTGGGATATCCTCGAAGAGGTAATCCGCAACCATCCGGTGCTCCTGAATCGCGCCCCGACGCTTCACCGCATGGGGATCCAGGCGTTTGAGCCGGTGCTGGTGGAAGGCAACGCGATCCAGCTTCATCCGCTTGTGTGCAAGGGTTTCAATGCCGACTTCGACGGCGACCAGATGGCGGTTCACCTGCCGTTGTCGATCGAAGCCCAGGTCGAGGCCCACACGCTGATGATGAGCACGCATAACATCTTCAGCCCAGCCAACGGCCAACCGATCATCAGCCCGTCGCAGGACGTGGTCATGGGTTGCTACTATTTGACGATGAGTGTGCCGTCGGCGCTTGGCGACGACATGGTTTTTTCCTCGCTGGAAGAAGTGGAAATGGCCTATTCGGCGGGCAAATGCCATACGCACGCGCAGATCAAGGTTCGCTTGCCCAAGGACCGTTGCCTACGCGAGGATTTCGACGCGAAGACCGGCTTGGGAAAACGGATTGACACGACGGTCGGCCGGGTGATTTTCAACATGGTATTGCCCAAGGGGCTGCCATTCTACAACACTCCGCTGCGTTCGAGTCAACTTGCGCGAGTGATCAGCGACTGCTACCAGATGCTAGGCCGCAGGAAAACGATCGAGTTGCTGGACGACATGAATCAACTCGGATTCCGTTCGGCCACGCGGAGTGGTCTCTCGTTTGCCACCGACGATCTCATTACGCCGGAAGCGAAGACGCGGATCATCGCGGCAGCGGAGAAAGAAGTGCTCCGCAAGAACAAGCTCTATCAGCGTGGCATCATCACGGAGGGCGAGCGGTACAACCAGGTGCTCGACGCATGGACCCATGCCCGTGAACAGATCACAACCGAAATGATGGCCGCGCTGGAAGTCGACTTCCGGCCGGGAGGCTACGTGAACCCGATCTTCCTGATGGCCCACTCCGGCGCCCGTGGCGGCATCGAGCAGATGCGTCAGCTTGGCGGCATGCGCGGGTTGATGGCCAAGCCGTCGGGCAAGATCATCGAAACGCCGATCAAAGCCAACTTCCGCGAGGGGCTGACCGTGCTCGAATACTTCAGTTCGACGCACGGCGCCCGCAAGGGCCTTGCCGACACCGCCCTCAAGACGGCCGACTCGGGTTACCTGACGCGAAAGCTGGCCGATGTCGCCCAGAACGTGGTGATCACGATGACCGATTGTGGTACCACCCAGGGCATCACCAAGGGGATCCTCTATCGCGGAGAGAAGGTTGAAGTGAGCTTGGCGGACTCAATCCGCGGTCGGGTGAGTCGAACCAACATCGTGAACCCGATCACCGACGAAGTGATTGTCGGCGAAAACGAACTGATCACGTTGGAGATTGCCGGCAAGATCGAGGCGCTCGGCATGGAGAAGATTCAAGTTCGCAGCGCGATGACGTGCGATGCGCCGCTTGGCATCTGCAGGTACTGTTATGGCATGGACCTGTCGACCGGTTCGATGGTCGAAGAAGGCATGGCCGTGGGCATCATTGCGGCCCAGTCGATTGGTGAGCCGGGCACCCAGCTCACCATGCGGACGTTCCATATCGGTGGCGTCGGTCAGCACGATGTCGAAGAGAGCGACATCAAGACCAAACGCGGCGGCATCGTCAAGTACACGAAGCTTAAGGTCGTGGTCAACGACGCGGGGCAGAAGATCGTGCTCGCCCGCAACGGGGAAGTGTCGCTGGTCGACGACAAAGGCCGTGAGGTGGAGAAATACGAAGTCCCGGCAGGCGCCATTCTCAAGGTCGACGAGGACGAGACCGTCGCGGCAGGGGCCGTGCTGTGCGAATGGGATCCGCACAGTATCCCGATTCTTGCGGAAACAGGCGGTAAGGTCCGCTACGAGGATCTAATCGAAGGGCAGACGATGCGGGCCGAGAAAGACCCCAGCGGCCACATCCGCTACGTCATCATGGAGCACAAGGGAGATTTCCACCCGCAGGTTGTCGTGGAAGACCCAAAGGGTGGAAAGATCCTTGATTTCTACTATATGCCGGAGCGGGCTCACCTTGAAGTCGAGGAAGGGCAGGTTATTTCGCCCGGCGCGCTTGTGGCCAAGACGCCGCGCGAGGCGACTGGCACCCAAGACATCACGGGCGGCCTGCCGCGGGTGACGGAAATTTTTGAAGCACGCAAGCCGAAAGATCCGGCGGTCATCGCCGAGATCGATGGTACGGTGGAACTGTTGGGTGAGAAGAAACGCGGCAAGCGGGCGATCATCGTGCGGAGCGAAAGCGGCATCGAGCGCGAGCACCTGATTACTCCCACCAAGCATTTGCGCGTCCACTCGGGCGACCTGGTGCGGGCGGGCGACTCGCTCGTCGATGGGCCGCTGGTGCCACACGACATCTTGCGGATTTCCGGGGAAGAGGCCTTGCAGCAGTACCTCACCCGCGAAATCCAGAATGTCTACCGAAGCCAACGCGTTGAGATTAACGACAAGCACATTGAAATCATTGTGGCGCGGATGCTGCGAAAAGTGCGGGTCGAAAACGCCGGCGATACGGATTTACTGCCGGGCAGCGTGCTCGATAAGTTCGATTTCCGCCAGGCAAACGAACAAATCGCCCAGTGCCTGAAGATCACCGAAAAAGGGGACAGCGATTTTGTCGTTGGTTCGATCGTGCCGAAGGATGTGCTGGATCAGGCGAATGCCCAGGTCGAAACGCTGGGCGGCGAGATCGCCAAGGGCACGAAGCCCAAGAAGGCCACGGCGTCGACCCAGCTCTTGGGCATCACCAAGGCATCGGTGCAAAGCTCCAGCTTCATTTCCGCGGCCAGTTTCCAGGAGACGACCAAGGTGCTCACGGAGGCGGCGCTGGCAGGTCGGACGGACAATCTCGTCGGCTTGAAAGAGAACGTGATTCTGGGTCACCTCATCCCGGCCGGCACCGGATTCAAGATGATCCACGATGCGGAAGTCCGCATCCGGCCCGAAGCGCTGGAAGCCCTGGCAGCCGAAAAAGGCCGCACCCTGGAGCGTGCTTTCCCTCTCTTGGAGTCGGCCGTGGCGGCCCAACGCGGCGATGGCGCTGCGCCTCCCGCGCCCGCCATGAAGCCAGCCCCCAGCGCCCTCGACGCACTCTTGGGTGGTGCCGATCTGGAGGAGCCGCCAGCGGACGAAGTGTGAACGACGCCGCCCGGCACGATATTCTGGAAGCGTTCGCGGGGTATTCCCACAACGGAGCTTCGTCGTTTGGTCTTGATCGGGTAGCTTGCCGGAAGAACCACGGCAAATGGGGGAGTAGAGAGCGGTGGAGGACGAAAGACCAAGCCCCGAACGTGATGCAACGCCAACGGCATAAAGAATCGTCCCCCCGTCGTGGTAAAAAAACCATAAACCAGGGCACAACCACGACGGCAGGACGAGTTGGTGGCCGTGGCTGGCCGATCAATCGACGCGGAGCGTCGTGGTATTGCGTTCCCACGCGGGAGCGTGGGAACGAGGTGGACTCGAACGAATCTCAACGGGCTCGCTGACGAAGCACTTCTTCAACAGGCTGCTAGATGGTCTGCCCAATCAACACGGGCATTCGATTGTGGCGGGTCA
>JAKEGR010000261.1 GCA_022615465.1 Planctomycetota bacterium
AGATTGCTTCGTACATTGGCTGTACGGCGGGGCCTACCCGCATCGCGAACAGGTGCTTGCGGAAATGAAGGTCACCGGTGAAGTGCTGGGGCCGGTGCATCGATTTGGTCACGTGGCTGTCTCCGGCACGACGTGCTACCGTAGCGGCGCGTTGGATCACGGCTGGCGAGACAACTTCTTTGCTACCTACTTCAATAGCGGCAAAGTGGTACGGCTGGAACTCGAGCCGCACGACGCGACATTTAGCGTGACGCAACGTGAATTCCTCTCGTCCACGAGCCACGGCTGTCATCTGACCGATGTCGCGGAAGATGCCGACGGGAGCCTGCTAGTTGTCGATACAGGCGGCTGGTTCTACCGTGGCTGTCCCACGTCGCAGTTCGCCAATCCCGATATTCAGGGAGCCATCTATCGCATTCGCCGAAAAGGCATGACGCAGCCCGTCGATCCGCGAGGTAATCACATAGACTGGCCGCAGCAAACCAGCGGCCAGCTTGTTGCGCTGCTTGGCGATGCACGGTTTGCCGTTCGTGAGCGGGCGATTGCCGAATGTGCGAAACGCGGCGAAGCGATCGCGCCCGAATTGCGTCAAACGTTGGAACACCGCGATGTTGGTGAGCGATTGGGGGCCGTGTGGGCGCTGACGCGGATTGTCGGTGCCAACCACGGAACGAAATCTGCTGCTGCCACGACTCCCTCGCGCGCACCAGGTCAAGCCGGCCCCGATGAATCGACCGCGGAAACCGCCATTCGCGCTGCGCTGCTGGATCCCCATCCGAGCGTGCGACGGGCGGCGTGTCGCAGCATTGGAACCAATCCGGACGCTGCCGCGCTCGACCGCCTGCTGCAAATAGTGCAGAACGACGAACCGGCGATTCGTCGCGAAGCGGCAACCGCGCTGGGCCGCATTGCTAACGCCAAGGCGGTTCACGCCCTGCTTGAGGGACTCAGCAGGGACATCAGTCGCACGGAAGAACACGCCCGTATTTACGCGCTCATGGAAATCAACGATCCCGCGGCCACCGCGAAAGGACTGTCGAGTCCGTCGGTTGGAGTGCAGCGCGGCGCATTGATCGCCCTCGACCAAATGGATGCCGGCGTCCTCAGCCCCAAGGTCGTGACTCCCCTGCTGGACGCCGACGACCAATCGCTGCGGCTTGCGGCGTTCAACGTATTCCGAAGGCGTGCGAACGATCGCCGAAATCACCAGGCTTCGGAGGGTCTCGTCTCGACGGCCCAAGATTCCGCTGACTCGAGCTACCAGGATTGGATCGCAAATGCCGTGGCGTCACTGGATCGCTGGCTTGTTAGCGATGCAACTATCCGAGAGCGAGCCGATGTTGTTCGCGGGCTGTTGACGACGTTCATCGCCGACGAGTCCGTGGTGTCGGTAGTTGGCCGCGTTTTGAGGGACGCGAAAACGACCCCCGAAACGCGCGGGCTGCTTTTGGAAGCAATCGCCAAGGGCAACTCGCCCCCACTGCACACGAGCTGGATCAAGCCCCTGGAAATGCTGTTGGACACATCCGATGAACGGGTGCTTGATCAGGCGTTGGCGGCTGTCTCGTCGATCAAAACGGATCACTTCAACGACAAACTGCACCAGATCGGCATGGACGAATCCCGCCCCGCGCTGGTTCGCATTGCCGCAGTGGAGGCTGGCAATGCCAGCCGGACACCAAGCGATGCCGCATTCGAACTGCTGTTTGAACTGCTGGCCGAAGACACCCCCCCGGCCGAAAAAACCCGCGCCACACAGATCCTTGCCGGTTTGTCGCCCAGCACGGAGCAACTCGTGCGGCTCGCGGAGAGCATCCAATATGCCGGCCCCGTCGAACTCCGAAATCTTGTCCAGCCGTTTGTGCGAAGCCAGGAGCCAGAAGTGGCACGGGCGTTTCTCGACGCGCTCGAATCATCGCAGTCGTTCACGGTACTCGAACCGCACGAGTTTTCGGACGTTATCAAAGGCTATCCTGCGGAGTTGCTGCCACGGGCCAACGTCCTGCTCGATCGACTGAAAGAACTTCAGCAGCAGAAGCTGGCCCGGATCGACCAGTTGTTGCCGCAATTGGAAGCTGGTAATGGCGCACGCGGCCGCGAAGTGTTCTTGGCGGAGAAGTCCCAGTGTTCGACCTGCCACCGCATTGCGGAAGAAGGGGGTCGCGTCGGTCCCGATCTGACAACCATCGGTGCGAACCGCAGCGGGCGCGACTTGTTGGAGTCGAGTGTCTTCCCCTCCGCCACGATCGTCCGCGACTTCGAACCGTACACGGTCGTCACCACGGATGGACGGGTCTTGGCGGGATTGATTTCGCGCCAAACGACCGACACCCTGTTCCTACAACAGCAAACTGGCGATCCGATCGCCATTCCGCAGGACGACATCGAACAGATCGTTCCTGATGTGGTTTCGATTATGCCTGCTGGTCTCGATCAAGTCCTGACCGAACAACAGCTGGCCGATGTGATTGCGTATCTCATGAGTCTCGGGCGGCCAGCCGAGGGAGACGCGGGAGGCGAGTGATCCAACCCACCAGCGGAGCGGGCACTTTCATGCGGCGAACGATCATGAACAATTCAGACGGAATGATTCGACGCGATGTGTTGAAGGGCGCGGCGACAGCGACGCTGGCGAGCGTTGCGGCTTCTATTCGAATGCCGTCGTCAATTGCCGCGGAGCAGTCGACGGCGCCAGGTGCAGTCGCGAAGCACTCCTTGATTCGTCGCGAGAACGAGAAGGCCGGCACACGCGACTGGC
>JAKEGR010000262.1 GCA_022615465.1 Planctomycetota bacterium
AGGACTCGGCGCAATTGAAGCGGTCGTCGCGCAACTGCAGGCGAAAGCACACGTCGCGCGGCGCGGCGAAGACGCTCGCCGTCAGCAGCAGCCCGACGATTCCGGACAGCGTTACAATCGTGGTGTTGTTCATGGCGTTTTCTCCTATTGCTCTTGTGCTTCGTCGCAGGGCTTGCGCGAATCGTCGCGCTCGGGCACGAGGCCCCCCAGACGCCCCAGCGGCATTGCGTGGTTGAACTCGGTCTTGTCGACTGGCACGTCTGCTTTCACGTCGCGGCCCAGGTTGATCTGTATCTTTCCTCCGGCGCCATCAACGCCATGCGAGAACGGATCGACCATCCGCGAGTATTCCGCCTGGCCGATGAAGCGAGCCTGCCGGTCGCGCATGACGAAATGCGACCAGCGCATCATGGTCAGCGGCTTGGCGGTTGCGGATTCACCGGCGAGGCGGGCGCGGGCGATGAATTTCTCGGCATACGAACCATCCTTGAGCTCGGCCTGAGACGGCGACTCCAGCGGGATGAGCACGCCAACCCGACGCGGCGGGCCATCGCTCGCCACCGGGGCGCTGCTATCCGCGAGCTTCAGATCGGGACGCACCTGCGCCGCGTCGATCGGCGGCGCAAGGCCGGGGAGGGACTGCGGGCGATCGATTGCGGATTTGTGGTGTTCGCGTGGATCACGATACTGGAAGTCGTCCGGGCGGGTGAGGGGCGCGGTGTAATCCAGCATGCGCAACCCCTTCCACTCGATCTGTTCGCGCATCAATGGCTCGCCATCCTGATGGACAACGCGAGTCAGTTCCACATCCGCGACGTGCCTGGGTTCGATCACCATCAGCATGAAGCCCTTGGGGACATAGACATCGAGGAAATCCACCGGCGTTTCGGGACCGATGGCGCGGGCAGGCGTTGCGCTGAACAGCGCCCACACCAGGAATAGTGCGAAGTGTGTTGTCTGAAGCAGGCGGCGCACTGGCGTCGAAGCTAACTGCTTGAAAGGATGTTCGTGTTTCATGTCGTGCTCCAGTGTTGGGTTTGTTTTGCCGGACAGGCGCGGCGGTCGGTTTGTGCCGGCCGCCGCACTGCATCTACAGTTCTTCCAGGCAGAATCCGGCACTGTCGGTTCTGTGATGGCCGACGCTTTGGCTGTTGACGATGGCGCGGTCGGTGGCGACGACGCGGATCACGTAGCCGCAGGCAATCATGCCGGCGGTATCCAGCGTCCACCCTGTTCCCGGCGCAGGCGGGGTGTTGGCGCTACCCGCAGCCGGCACGGGAACCCCTTCGCCGGGGTCGTTGACCGCGGGTTCGACGCCCAGGCTGTAGCTGCCCAGATAATCGTCGCGGGCGACGAAGTTGCCGGAAAGCACCGTGCCGATGCCGAACTTGCCGCAGTTGCCCGTGCCGGTGACGATGTCGATGGATACATCCGGGCCGGTGTTGTCCAGCTGGACCCGATGCAAATCGGGTGAGCCCACCGGGTTGCCGGCAGCGTCGTAGACCGTGAGCCGCACTTGCCACAGAGCGTCCCCCGTGCTGTTCCACTTTGCCAACAGACCATTCACGTTGAAGGTGAAGGGCAGGTAGTCAAAGCGATTGGTGACGGGGTTGGCCTGGTGCGGGCTGGTGTTGCCGTTCTGGTCGGTGACGATCAGGTCGGTCAGCACGGGCGTCCATACATTGCCGTCCGGGCTGACTTCGACGATATAGCTGTGACCCGCCACCGGCACCCCTTGCGCCGTAACGGCCGCGGCGAACGGGCATGGCCGTCCACCGACATCCGGTGGATTGTTGTTGAGCGCGAATACGGCGCTGGCCGTGGTCAGACCCGAAACGTCATCGATATGCTGGGTCGGGATGCCGCCCAGAATGGCGATCTTGCCGGGCACACCGACGATCACGCCCCGCGGCGCGATATGCACGACGGTTTCCTCGCGATTGCCCCAGGTGGGGACCTGGTTGGGGTTGGCGCACGGCACCGGCACGTTCCACGACAGGATGGCGCGGATGCGTACCAGGCGCGGGCCTTTTTTGCAGGGATCGCGATACGCGCTCATGTCGACGGGCAACCGCACGGCGTAATGCACGCCCTGCGGCGGCACGTTCAAGTCGTACACCCTCACCTCCGACGTGCCCAGGCAGGTTTCGAAGCTGCCGTTGCCGTCGAAATCGGCCCACCAGGTCACGTACTCGCGGCTGCCGTTGGTACAGGGTCCACCCGAATAACCCGACGATTTCTTGACTTTGACGATGCCCACCAGGGTGTCCGGAAAGTTGGGGTCGAGCCCGATGCAGGTCAATTCCTCGTAGCTGATGTCGCCATCCTTGGGGAACAGCACATCGAAGAGGTCGACATCCAGCTTGATCCCCGGGCCCAGGGCCGTGGCCGCGGGATTCAGCGCCACCGGTTGCGAGGTGAACTGCATCAACTCCTTGAAGGCAAAACGATGCGGCGGAACGTCCTTGTTCTTATAGAGCACGGCGAGCTCAGTGGCTGCCAGGGTTTTTTTACTGAGCGGCAGCGGCGTTTCGAAATCCAGAACCTCGGCGATATCCGGAGGCAGCTTCACTTTCACCAGATCAAACAGGTCGTGCGGAAAAATGAACTTGAACGGCTCGACTTGAATCGTCGCATCCTGGACCTCGCCCCACACTGGAACCCAGTTGTGCTGATTGGCGGGCGGCGGGTTGTTCCAGGACAGTATGGCGCGAACCTGGATCAGGTGGTCGGCCTTGCAAAATCTTCGCGGCGGATCGACCTTGAGCGGCACGGCATATTCAAGCCGCTTCCTGCCTTCGGTGCCTTCCGGAATATCCCACGCCCTGACGCTTGAAAGCCCCTGATCTGCCCAGGTTGCGCCGTTGTCGAACGATAGGTAAAAGCGCACGTATTCCAGGCTGCCCGCCTGGCAGATGGTGCCGTTGTAGCCGGAAGGCTGATTGATATACACAACGGCTTCCAGATATTCCTGCTGTGGGTGATATCCCACGCAGCCGATTTCCTCATAGAACGTATTGCCCTGGATAGACAGGATGGGAGGAAACGGGTTGTCCGCCAGATTGCCGAAATAGTTGGGATTTACAGCTAGCAAGGTGCGGAATTGCGTCCGGGCCTGGAGGTGTGCCAGCTCGTTTCCCGACTTGCCGATGGATTTTGTGCTTGCCATGTTCATGGCTCCTTTGAGTTAAATTTTGCGGGTGGATGAATATGTCCATGGCTTGTGTTCCATGGCGATTTCGTCGTTAAGAGCGAGTGAATCAAGACAGCACCAGATCTTCGATGCTGCCTTGATTGCTCAGGGACGCGACGTCATGCCTCGCTTTCCAGTGCCGGGCAGCAGCGATAGTCCTGATGCTTGTCCAGCAGGTCGATCTGCTTTTGCAGCAGGGCGTTTTCCAGTTTCTGGCGTTCGATTTCGAGCGCGATGGACTGGTCGAGTGCCGGTTCGCACACGTCGCAGTCGTCGAGGCAGGAGCGCACATACAGGCCGGGCGTGGGCAGCGACGAGGTGCGCTCGAAGCCGAGTTCGAAGACGCGTTCCTCGTTGAGCTGGCCTTTGTCGTTGAGATAGCCTTCCTTGATCAGTTCGGTATCCACGCTCTTCAGCGCCTTCTCGCGCACCGCTTCGGGAATCGGCTCGACTTCGGCGGCCGCGGCGAACTGGGCGAACTGGCTGCGCGCCAGACCGGCGCGTCCCGTTGCGACCGCGTTCAGTTCGAGATTCGAAGCCAGCGCGGCGCGCTGGATGTCCACCCGCTTGGCATCGGTGGCCAGCACGCCGTTGGGGATGACGTCGACGCCGCCGTCGCTGACGAAGGGATTGGTGCGCACGGCCGAATTGGCGGCAGCGTCGATCACGCGGCGATAGATGCCGACGATCTTGAAGCTGATCTTCTGCGTCTTGTTGATCTGGTAGAAGTAGAAGGTGATGGCGCGGCAGCGGTTGGGGTTCTTGAATTCGCGCGACGACGATTCGAAATGGTCTTCGGTCGAGCCTTCGGCATGCGTGCGTGTCGACACTTCTCCCACCGAGACCGAATTGG
>JAKEGR010000263.1 GCA_022615465.1 Planctomycetota bacterium
GAGACCCCGTACCGGGCAAGTGCGACGTAGAGGCCTTCAGCCAGTGATCGCACGGCGTGCTTGCTCATGCTGTAAGCGACTGAATCGGGTGCAGTCACGTACGCGCAGCCGCTCCCGATGATACAGAACCGTCCTCGTGTCGCTTTGAGATCGGCCAACGTCGCGTAGAAAGTCCGCAGGACTCCAAAGACATTGACATCGAACTGACGCTCGAAGTCCTTGAGACTGAGATCATCCGCACAGCCATGCACACCGAAGCCAGCGTTGGCGATGACTATATCGAGACTGCCCAGTGCTTTGCGGGCTTCCTGCACGGCCGCGTTCAAGGAAGCGTCGTCCGTGACATCCGCGGCGAGTGCCATGACCCTTACACGATACTCCGATTCAATCTCCCTCTTCAGACTCATCAGCAGTTCCCCCCTCCGAGCCAGGAGGACGAGATTGTGCCCGCGGGAGGCATATTCGTTCGCCAACGCTTTTCCGATACCGGACGAAGCGCCAGTGATCAGGACATTGCTCATTCCGCGATCATCAACCGACTTTCTGGAAAATCTCATCTCTTTCGGTCCTTGTTCCAATTCCTCTTCCGAGAGAACGCCCGCCGGACCTATTTACCAGACGATCTTCTCGGCATCGAACACAGGCCCTTCAACACAGGTGCGTTTGTAGTCCCATGAGCCGTCGGCCTGACGGACTTTGGTAACGCAACTGAAGCAGATGCCGATGCCGCAGGCCATGGGTGTTTCCAGAGACACCTGGCAAGGCACCTGGTTGCGTTTGCACCGGTCGGCCACGGCCGCCATCATGGGTTCCGGGCCGCAGCACACAACGCGGCGATCGGTGCCGCGCGATTCGTCGAGCACTTGCTCCAACAGATCGGTCACCAGGCCATGATGGCCAACCGAACCATCGTCACTGCTGAGGCGGACGTCCACACCAGCCGCCTCGAAATCGTGTACGCCGGCCAAGAAGTCGGCCGTCCGCACGCCGTAGCAGAGCGTCACGCGCTGAGATGGCGGCACGTTGCGATGCGGCTCACCGTAGCGGCGACGACCGAGGAATTCTTGTCCAAGCGTCAGAAAGGGTGTTTGACCAATGCCGCCGGCGACCATGATCAGATACGCTGTCGGTTCCGGGGGAAAGCCGTTTCCGAGCGGACCCCACACGTCAATTTCCTCGCCTACTGCACAGTTTGCCAGGCGGCGAGTCATCTTTCCAATCGCCAGATACACAATATCAACCGCCGTGGAACTTCCGCTGGAATCAAGCACCGTGTCGAAGATCGCCAGCGGTCGGCCCAAGAGCGGGTCGTTCACGTCGGCCAATCGCAGCATCAGGAATTGGCCGGGGACGATCCGCCTCGCGATTTCCGGGCACTCCAGCCGCACGCGGTAGGTACCCTGGGCCAACTGCACGTTTTCGGTAATCGGCACCCGCAATTGGCAGGCGCTGTCCGCATAGCGTGCGGCCTGCAGCGGATTCGCTTCGCATTCCTGGGAGGTAGTAATCCTACTCAACGTCGCCGACCTCTTTCAGTCAAATTGGTTCGTTGCGTGGTATGATCCTTGGTGCGTCCCCTGCCCTGCCGCTGGCGACCACTCCCCGGAACGTGGCCTGCCTCGGACTCCTGTTCGGCGGAAACTGCTTGCTGATCATTCCTGCTGCCGTGGGCGACGGCGCGTTCGAGCGCCGCCACTTCTGTCCTGGTAAGCGGACGCACAGCGCCGACTGGCAAATCGCCTAATCGCACTGGCCCAACGGCAATGCGGCGAAGATGTTGGACCTTATGCCCCAAGTTGGCAAGCAACCGACGTATTTCTCGGTTGCGGCCTTCGTCAAGCACCATTTCCAACAGCGTCGATGTCTTGCGCCGGCTCTTGATCTGCACGTGCTTCGCGTGGGCGATGCCTTCCGCCAAATGGACGCCGCGGTGGAGTTGGGCAATGACCTCGCGTTCAACCTGCCCAGCCACTTGAACTTGATAAATCTTCTCAACGCCATGGCGGGGGTGCGTGAGACCGTTGGCCAACGCACCATCGTTGGTGAGGAGGATCAATCCTTCGCTGGACATGTCGAGTCGGCCGACGGCAAACACTCGTGGCGCGTTGGGTGGCAAGAGATCGATCACGCGGGGGCGGCCTGCCGGATCACGCGAGGTTGAGACGACACCGGACGGTTTGTGAACGGCAAAGTAAACAAGTTTGGGGTGCGGGAGCACCTGGCCATCAACGCGAATTTCCTGCCGACGGGAATCGACGCGGGTTCCAAGTTCGTAGACAAGCTGTCGATCCACCTCGACGCGACCTGCGCGGATCAGTTCCTCACACTCACGCCGGCTGGCAATGCCGGCGGCGGCCAGGACTTTTTGCAGTCGCTCACCGGTTTCTTGCTCTTGGCCCTCCGCCTTGCCTTCGCCGCTGCTTTGAGCCGAGTTGGTGGGAACTGCCACTTGCCGAGACGACCGAGCGGAATACGGACGCTTGGCCCCTTGGCGTTTACGCGGCTGGGAGGGCGACTTGCGGTTCCGCGGATTACTGCGACTTGAAGGCATGGAGGTACGTTGATCGCTCGGAAGCCACGGGAATTATGCTCGCGACGGTTGACTTGAGCTTTCGTAGCACAGGCTGGAAGTCTGTGCTACGAGAATAACCGCAATTCGTTACCGGCGCGAGTATAGACTGCCAAGTGCTCCATGATATTCCGTAGCGGGACCGTTTCCCAGTGGCAGGCAATAGAAACTGCCTCGATTGTGGATGGGAAATGTAGTGGAAATCGGCCCCGCGATGGATCAGTACGGGCTGCGATGTTGGTACTGAATTGGCGACGCCGGAGGTGCTGCCGGCGGCGCGGCCAAATATCCCGGAGCCGGATATGCCGGAGCGGCGGTCACTGGCGGCGGCGTAGGCCACGTAGGAACCGGTACCGGCTGCACCGCCCTCGGGCGCGATCCATAGCGGCGAGCCCATTCCGTCTCATTCAGCGGCCGTTGATAGCCCAGCGGCCGACCGCCAACAATCTCTGGCCCTGCATCGAGCGATGGGTAGGGGTCGTACTGTTCGGCGTTGGACCGCTGAAAGCCTGCCGGGCCAGGGTGAGAAACATTCGGCCAGCGCACCGAAGGTGAACAGCCGCACGCCAAGATACCAGCGGCGGACAAGCAAAGCATCAGGAGCACTCGGTGAAAAGGCGGCACGGGCGACGGTCCTCGGTGACGCGCGGAAGATGGGCGGCAGATTGTAGCCGGTTCACGACCCCAAACCAAGCGGAATTTCGGCCTGACATTCAAGGATTTCCTGGCTGAAAGTGTCGTCCCATTTCTTGGTTGCATCGCCGGACCCTTGTGGTGCAGTCGCCCCATGGAATGGAGACGAATACCCGCGCCCAGGATGGCGGAGTCACCTGAGATAAGAAGCGAACGCTCACGGCAAGACCATGTCGAGAAAGACCGCCCTGCCCTGCGGCGTCATGGCGGCGATTTCGCAACAGGCCGGGATGAGAATCGTATCGCCACGTCGCAACGAGTGTGAGCTGCCACCACCGACCAACGTCGTGCTTCCCTGGACCAGGGCCAGCAGGTGGAAGCGGTTCTGGCCGCATAATGTTACCGGCCCGTCGATTTGCCAACGATCGAGCACGAACTTGTCACATTCCACAAGCCGCTCGACATGTGGCCGATCGGTCGGCTGCGGCGTTTGCGGCCCAACGGGGCCACGGGAATAATCGATGGTCGCAAGGGATTCCTGAATGTGCAGCGGCCGCGGTTTGCCATGATGGTCGACATGGTTCCAATCAAACAGCCGATAGGTTGTATCGCTGGCCTGCTGGATTTCGGCAATCACCAAGCCGGCTCCGAGTGCGTGGACCGTGCCGGCGCGGATCAAGACGCAGTCGCCAACTTGAGGCTCGAACTGATGAAGACACTCGTCACAGGTGCCATTGGCTAATTCGCGTTCGAGTTGCGTGCGATCCACGCCCGGCTTGAGACCCGCGTAGATTTTGCTGTTCGGCTCGGCGGCCAATACGACCCAGGCCTCGGTTTTGCCGCTGTCGGGCGGATCGATCCGCGAGGCCTGTTCGTCGTTGGGATGAACCTGTACCGAAAGGGCCTGCCGAGCATCGAGGAATTTGAACAGCAGCGGAAAGTGCCGCTGCGGATGGTGACGGCCGAAAAGTGATTCGCCGTCTTGGATGACCAGCTCGTGCAGCGTTGTACCGGCTCGCGGACCGTCGACGACCACGCTCTGGTCGGTGCCATGGTCGACGATCTCCCAGCTTTCGGCGTAACAATCGCCTGCGCCGAGTGATTTGCCAAGTTCCGAGGCGAGCCGCCGGCCTCCCCACAGGTCTTCGCGAAAAATCGGTTGAAAGCGTAGGTGACTCAGTGCTGACATGGCTTTCTTATTCGACGCGGTTCGAAACTGCGGGAAACATCCATCCCGGATGACGGAGAATGTCCATCATCATGATTACCTGCTGAGAGGCAACCGGCAATTGCTGTTGCTTGTTTGCTCACGTTGTGGGCCGGGGCGGCCGTGGTTATCATCGCAGTTAGGACCAAACCCTCTCCCAGCCCCCACCTCTAGCCCAGTTTTCAGCCCGTGCCGCGCCAAGTCGACGAAGATCTGTTTGAAAGCACGAAGATGACGTTCGGCGAGCACTTGGATGAGCTGCGCCGGGCGCTCTTCAAGGCGATTATTGCGCTAGTAATCGGTTTTCTAATTGGGTTATTGTTCGGCTATGACCTGGTCGACTACGTACAAACCCCCCTGCGCAAAGCGTTGAGGGGCCATTACGGCCGCCTTGCCACCGAGGAATATCAGCAGTATCTCGGCCAGCGTCAATCGGAGGGTTTGCCGGTGCCGGAAGATGCCGCTGCCGCAACCTCGATGTTCACCGAGCAGGAGTTGGTAGCTGAGGAGCATTATGTTGACCCGCGGCAGTTGCTGGAAATGCTGTCGACCGCTTTGCCTGGCGTGATTGATCCCGCCTCGCTGCCCGATTATGATCCCCTGGCGCCGATTCGCCACGAGAATCTTGTCACACTGCGGCTTTATCACGATTTGGATCGCGATTCGCGACTGCGATTGGTTGGTCTGGGCGCTCAAGAACCATTCTTGGTCTACATGAAGGCTTCACTGGTGTTGGGTGCGGTGCTTGCCAGTCCGTTCGTGTTCTACTTCATCTGGGAGTTTGTGGCATCGGGCTTGTACTTGCACGAACGGCGCTACGTTCACATCTTCTTGCCGTTCAGCATCGGGCTTTTTCTGGCCGGGGCGGCCTTGGCCTTCTTCTTCGCCTTCAAATATGTGTTGGCCTTCCTGCTCTGGTTCTACGAAGTCTTGGGAATTGACCCGGACCTCCGGATTAGCGACTGGTTGACATTCGTGCTGATCATGCCGCTCGGCTTCGGGATAAGCTTCCAATTGCCGCTGGTGATGCTGTTTTTGGAGCGGATAGGCATCTTTTCGATTGCCACCTATCTCAGTCACTGGCGGATTTCCATACTCGTCATCTGCTTCATTGCGATGGTACTCACGCCTTCGGATCCGCAGAGCATGATGTTGATGGCGGTGCCGCTGGTCTTCCTGTATTTCGGCGGTATCTTGCTCTGCAAGCTGATGCCGCGGCGAACGACGCCGTTCGGGGAAGTGATTGAGTGAGGCTGCCCGCGCCGTTCCGGATTTTCGTTATTTCCGGATCGCCAGGGACGGCGTTCCCTACATGCTGGTTGCGGGCCGCGTTAGGGACCACCACCGCGCGATGGTTGCACCGCCTCTTCGGCCTCACTTCGCATCCGCAGTTGCGGCTTTTCGAGCGCGACGGTCGTATACGGCCCGACACTGGTTGTGAGCCATACGCTTGAACCAATCACCGAATCGTGCCCGATCACGGTGTTCCCGCCGAGAATGGTTGCATTGGCGTAAATGACCACGCGATCCTCGAGCGTGGGATGGCGCTTCTGGCCGCGGACCAGGTTGCCTTCTTCATCGGTGTTGAAACTGAGCGCGCCGAGCGTCACCCCTTGATAGATCTTTACGTGCTCGCCAATCTCACACGTCTCGCCAATCACGACACCCGTGCCATGATCGATGAAGAAGTGGTCCCCGATCTTGGCGCCAGGATGAATGTCAATGCCCGTGCGGCCGTGCGCCCACTCCGTCATCATGCGGGGGATAAAAGGAATATCGAGTTGGTAGAGGACATGCGCGAGACGATACACGGTGATCGCCTCCAGTCCTGGATAGCAGAAGATCACTTCGTCGAGCGATTTGCAGGCCGGATCGCCATCGAACGCGGCTTGCACATCGGTGGCCAGTTGCCTCCGTAAACCGGCAAGTCGCTCGAAGAACAGTATCGTCTTCGCCTGACCAAGCGCTTCGAAATCCTGATCGGGATCACAATCGTCGGTCGCGCCCGCTTCGTGTCGCAGCGCGCGGCCAATCTGCTGCGTAAGTCGATCATGCAATCGATCGAGCAAGTCGCCGACATAGTACGCAACATTGCCGCGGTGCAATCCCTCGCGACGCCGGTAACCCGGGTAGAGGA
>JAKEGR010000264.1 GCA_022615465.1 Planctomycetota bacterium
GGGCCGTGGGAAGTTTCTTTCGATCCACAATGGGGCGGCCCGGCTCAAGTGACCTTCGACCAACTCGACGATTGGAGCAAACGCCCGGAGCACGGCATTCGCTATTACTCCGGCAAAGCGACCTATCGGAAGACCTTCGACTTCCCGCCGCCCGCCACCCGCGAGTCGTCGGTATTTGTGGACTTGGGCACGGTGAAGAACGTCGCCGCTGTCCGTCTCAATGGCCGCGACCTCGGCATCGTTTGGTGCGCGCCGTGGCGCGTTGATGTTACCGATGCGATCAAGCCAAAGGACAATGCGCTGGAGATTGGCGTGATCAATCTTTGGCCGAACCGGTTGATCGGCGACGCGGACCAGCCGCCGGAGAAACGGTTCACTAAGAGCAACGTGCCTAGTTTCAAGTCTGACACGTCGCTGCTCCCCTCCGGGCTGCTGGGACCGGTAACAATTTACACATCAAAGGAGTCACGATGAAGGTGCGAGTGTTGATCATGCTGTCGGCGTTGTGTGCGCTGACGGGAATTGCGGCGGCGGATGACCTGTCGAAGAACTTCGCCTCGCCACCCGACGCCGCCAAACCGCGCGTTTATTGGTGGTGGCTCAACAGCCGTGTCAGCAAGGAAGGTATCACTCGCGATCTGGAAGAATACCGGGCCAAAGGCATCGGGGGAGTGCTGTTGTTCGACGCCGGGATGCCGGCCGGTCCGATGCCGGCGGGTCCGAAGTTCATGAGCGCGGAATGGCTGGAGTTGGTCAGGCACGCTTTGCGCGAGGCCGACCGGTTGGGGATCGAGGTGAGCATCAACCTGTGCAGCGGTTGGGACGCGGGCGGGCCGTGGATCACGCCGGAGTTTGCCGCGAAGCAGTTCGTGCAGTCGGAATTGCGTTTGACCGGGCCGCAGAAGTTCTCGGGCAAGCTGCCGCAACCCGACAGCGATGCGGGTTTTTATCGCGACGTGGCGGTGCAAGCCGTGCGCGAGAAGTCCGGCAACCGGCCATTGCCGCTGCCGCGTCTGTCGGCCAGCACGGCGATGGGCGGTCACCCAACCGAAAACGCGTTTGACGGAAGCGAGCAAACGTTCTGGGTCTCAGACGGAACGAAACCCGGCAATGCGCCTACGAAGCAAAAGCCCGAGTGGCTGCGGTTCGATTTCGTCGAGCCAATCACGGTCAAGACGCTGCATTTGATTCCACGCGCGAATTTCGGCCCGCGCGAGATCGAGGTGCAGGTTTCCGACGACGGGCGGAAGTTCACGACGGTCAAAGCCTTTACGCTCGGAAGGGAAAAATCTTTTGCGCTGCCGTTGCCGCCGTGCACGTCGCGGATCTTCCGCATCCTGATCACGGATTCCTACGTCACGGAGAACACGCAGGTCTGCGAGACCTGGTGGGACGACCGAAAACCGGACGGCGGAACGTCGCTGCTGGCGCTGAAGTCCGGACGGGACTCGTCGCCGCGATGGAGTCCCACTGGTTCGATCCGCGAACTGAACGAAGCGCCACTACCCAAACTGGAGTTGGCCGCGGCCGACACGCCGATCAGCCTGGATGCGATCGTGGATTTGACCGCGAAATTGCGGCCCGATGGCCAACTCGATTGGGACGTGCCGGAGGGGCGTTGGACGCTTTTCCGAACCGGCTACACGATTACCGGCAGGCCCGTGAGCTGCGCCAGTCCGGGCGGCGAGGGGTTGGAGATGGACTGGCTCAATGCGTCCGCCATGGACCATCACTTCAAGTCAATGGCCGAAGCGCTTTGCAAGCACCCCGGTTCTTCGGTTGGCAAGAGCTTGAAATATTTTCACGACGACAGTTGGGAGGTTGGAGTGCCAAACTGGACGGCTGGTTTCCTTGCGGAGTTCAAGAAGTATCGCGGCTACGATGCGCGGCCATATCTGCCGGTGTTGAGCGGTCGGATCGTTGTCAGCGCAGAAGTCTCCGACCGTTTCCTGCATGATTTCCGCAAAACGATTGCTGATTGTCTGGCGGAGAATCATTACGGGCGACTGGCAAAGCTGGCCCACGCCAAGGGGCTTCGGATTCATTGCGAGGCCGGCGGTCCGGCTTATCCCAAGGCCCCGCCGATGGACGCGCTGAAAAACCTGGGCCGGTGCGACGTGCCCATGGGCGAGTTCTGGCACTCGGGTCATTGGAAGGAAAATGGCCAGAATCACGCGGCCAAGCAAATCGCGTGTGCCGCGCATATCTATGGCCGGACCTACGTGGCCGCCGAGGCGTTCACCAAAATCGGCCCGCATTACGAGGAGAGCTTCGCCGACCTGAAGCCCACCGCCGATATCGCGCTTTGCGAGGGCATTAACCGATTCTTTCTTCACACCTCGACGTGCAGTCGGCGCGACGACGGCAAGCCGGGCTATGAATACTTTGCCGGCACGCATTTCAATCGCAACGTCACCTGGTGGGATCAGTCCGGGGCTTTCCTCGCCTATGTCGCCCGCTGCCAATACCTGCTCCAGCAGGGCCGGTTCGTGGGCGACGTGCTCTACTACAAC